>JANYFQ010000517.1 GCA_025362615.1 Hymenobacter sp.
TTGTCCGCATCGTTTCGGGGTTTGTGACGGCGGGTTTACTTTTGTGCGACTGAAAACCAGTTGCCACAAGTGCATGAGCAAATTTGATAAGTTGCTGGCGCGGCTGTTGGCCCAGCCCGCCGATTTTACCTGGGACGAGCTAGTGCGGTTGCTGCGGGCGCTGGGCTTTGAAGAGCAAGCCGCTGGCAAAACCGGGGGCAGCCGCCGTGCGTTTGCCCATGCGAGCAACGGCGTAATTATCCGCTTGCACAAGCCCCATCCGGGCGATTTGCTCAAGCAATACCAACTCAAACAACTTATTGAGCAACTTAATTTAACGTGACCATGAGCAGTATTCTGAAGCACGGCGGGTACACGGCCCGCGTCGAATACAGCGCCGAAGACCGGGTGTTTTTTGGTAAGCTCGACGACATTACCGACCTTATTTCGTTCGAGGGCACCACAGTGCCGGAGTTGGAAGCCGCCTTTTTGGAAGCCGTGGAAGACTACGAAACCCTGTGTCAAGCGGTGGGTAAGCCGCCGGAAAAACCGTTCAAAGGAAGCTTCAACGTGCGGATGCAACCGGAGCTGCACCGGCAGGCGGCGCTGGCCTCGCGCGAGCGCAATATGAGCCTCAACCAGTTGGTGGTGGAGGCAGTGCGGCGGTTTGTGTGAGGTCGGTTCCGGCCCGTTTGGATGGCTTGCTGAGCAGTCAGCCATTGGCTCCCAGCTATTAGCTATCAGTCTTTTAACTGGCCATCAGCAGCCTGTGAACAACATATTGTGCGTTTACTCATGTACTGCGGCTTAATTGAAGTGAGTAGCAGCTGAATCGAATTGATAACTGATGTTACGCAGTCTGTTTCTCGTTTCTTATTGCTTGTTTGGCGTTTTTGGGCGGTTTTTGGGACACGAATGCAACAAGAGACAAGAAACGAGAAACAACCTGAAACACAAGACACCCAAATTGCCTGCGTAACATCAGTTGATAATGCAAAGGTCGTAACTTTCTGTGCATCAAAACAAAATCTAAAGCCTAATACCTTGACAATTAACTTATTAAATTTACGTCATGTCTGCCCCTACCCTACCCACTGCCTTGCTGCTCAACGGCCGGGCGTTTGCCTACGAGGCCATCGCGCAATACCCGGCCCTGGCTCCCACCGAACTTAACGGCTACGAGGCCCGCGTACTGGAACGAGTGCGCGAGTGGCTGACGGGTGTGCAGGAATTTGAGCTGACGACTTCGGGCAGCACCGGGCCGCCCGCGCCGCTGCGGCTGCGGCGGCGGCAGATGGAAGCATCGGCCGCCCGCACCGGCGATTTTTTTGGCCTCGGCCCCGGCGACCGGGTGCTGGTGTGCCTCAACTGCGAGTACATCGGCGGGCTGATGCTGCTCGTGCGCGGCCTGGAGCGGCGGATGCACCTGACGGTGGTGGAGCCGCACGCCAACCCCTTCGACTACGTGGCGGCTGATGCAGCCTTTGACTTCACGGCGTTGGTGCCCTTGCAGTTGCGGGCCGTGCTGGCGGCCGGGCAGGCCCCGCGCCTCAACGCGCTGCGGGCCGTGCTCATCGGCGGGGCGCCGGTAGAGGCGGGGTTGCACACGGCCCTGCAAGCAGCCCTCACGGTGCCGGTGTGGCACACCTACGGGATGAGTGAAACCTGCTCGCACGTGGCGCTGCGCCGCCTCAACGGGCCCGACGCCACGGATTATTACCGGGTGCTGCCGGGCATTGCAGCGGGGCAGGACGCGCGCGGCTGCCTCACGCTGCGCGGCGACGTGACCGACGACGTGCTCATCACAACCAACGATTTGGTGGAGCTGCTGCCGGCGCAGCACGGCTTCCGGTGGCTGGGGCGGGCCGATTTCGTCATCAACTCCGGGGGCGTGAAGGTGGCGGCCGAAAAGGTGGAAATGGTGCTGGGCGTGGCCCTGGCCGAAGCCGGGCACCCGCGTTCCTGCTTCGTGACGGGCCGCCCCGACGAGCGCCTGGGCCAGACCGTGGCGGCCTACCTCGAAGGCCCCGCGCTGCCCGCCGCCGCCCTGGCCGCCGTGCAGGCGCTGCTGGCCGCCCGCCTCGGCCCCTACGAGCAGCCCCGGCACTGGGTAACGGTGCCCGCGTTTGCGACGACAGCCAGCGGCAAGCTCGACCGCCGGGCTACCCAGGCGGCGGCTGGGGCGTAGCGCTATTCGCAACGAAAAGCCGGGTATTGGCCCGGTCGCGAACCGTTTTGGCCGAAAACGATGCGGGCCAGCGGCCGTTGGGTGGCAATTTTGTGGCGCAACACCAGCGGCTGGCCCAGCGACGATGCGGCGGCCGTAACTTGCATCAATTTCCCGTTTTTTAGGTATTCATGAAACAAATTTTGCGCTGTGCCCTGGGGCTGCAACTTTCGGTTGCCGTTGTGCCCGATGCCCAGGCCCAACCCGCACGGGCCACGCCGCCCAAGCCCGCCCCGGCCCGTGCGGCGGTCCCCCTTCCCGGTTTTAAAAACATCAGCGAGCAGTTTGCCGATTTGCGGGTGCTGCGCTACCAGGTGCCGGGCTTCGAGCAGCTTAATTCTAAGCAAAAGGAATTGCTGTATTATTTATCGGAAGCTGCCCTGAGCGGGCGCGACATCATCTACGACCAGAATTACAAGCACAACCTACGGGTGCGCCGGACGCTGGACGCCATCTGGCCCGCCAACCAGGCGCAACTCAAAGCGCCGACCCAGGCCGACCAGGCCAAAAAGCTAGCCGTGTACACCAAGCGGGTGTGGTTTTCCAACGGCATCCACCACCATTACTCGACGCGCAAGTTTGTGCCCGGCTGCACCCCGGCGTACTTCGCGGGCCTGGTGCGGGCCGCCGACCCCAAAGCGCTGCCCCTGCTGCAAGGCGAGTCGGTGGATAAGTTTCTGGCCTTCCTCACGCCCATTGTTTTCGACCCCGCCGTGGCCCCCAAGCGCGTGAACCAAGAGGCTGGCAAAGACCTGCTAACTACCTCGGCCACCAACTTTTATGAGGACGTGACGCAGAAGCAAGCCGAAGATTTTTACGCCAAAAAGATTGACAAAGCCGACCCGCACCCGGTGTCGTACGGCCTCAACTCGAAGCTGGTGCAATCGGGCACCAGCGGCGTGACCGAGCGCGTATGGAGCAGCAAGGGAATGTACGCCCCGGCCATCAACCAGATAATGTACTGGCTGGGCAAGGCCGTGGACGTGGCCGAAACGCCCGAACAAAAAGCCTCACTGGGCCGCCTGATGCTGTTTTATTCGCAGGGCGACCTGGGGGTGTGGGACGACTACAACATCGGCTGGGTGAAGGACACCACCGCACGGGTCGATTTCGTGAACGGCTTTATTGAGG
>JANYFQ010000533.1 GCA_025362615.1 Hymenobacter sp.
CTGGAAGGGGTTCACCAACTCGCCCGCGTCGTTGCGGACGTAGTTGGTGCCGCTGCGCGTCCCCTCCCCGAAGCCCCCGCCGCCGTCGCCGCCCGAGGCGTAAACCAGCGTGCTGCTGCCCATCATCCCGGCTATGCGCACGGCCTCGTCGGCCGGGCTGCCCTCGGCCCCGCTCGGGTCGTTGAAGTTCACCGGGTCGTTGAAGGCGAAGTGGCCGGGGCTGAGGTCGGCGTATTTGTCGGCCAGCGGGTCCACGCCCAGCAGGCGGCCGATGGCGGGGTCGTAGCGGCGGTAGGGCGTGGCGTAGTTGGCGCTTTCGGGGTCGAGCAGCTCGTCTTCCAGGGTGCTGCCGCCGTTGTAGAGCTGCTTGCTCATGGCCTCGGCCGGCACCGTGTTGGCCGCCGCCCCGCCCAGGGCCATCCCGAACGGGTAGTAGTGGTTTTCCTGTGAAATGTACAACGCCGGGCGCGGGTGGCGCAGCGTGAGGAAGTCGAAGCACAGGAATGTTGGATTAAATAAAATAATTTATTTTTATTCGCACAACCAATAAATAGTTCCCGGCTTTATGAAGTCTAACGCAAAGAAGACACAGTACCCTGAAACAAACTTGACAACACCAATAGCTAAATCAAGTTTAGAGCGTTTTTGTCGCCACGACAAAAGCCCCGCAAACAACCAACCTAAAATCAAAAGGGGATTTGCTAGAAGGAAAAAGCTAATGGGAGCAAATAGCCATACGTAACCCACGTAATTAGCTGGTAAAACACATTCATACTCTGGATATTTTGTATGAGCAACCAGCCATAAAAACAGGATAGTCAAAAAAGAGAAAAACAGTGGTGCCCAGCTAATAAAGTTGAATGCGTCAAAGGATGCAGAGTGGTGATTTCGCATGATAAATAGAAATTTATTGTTTTTTAAAGGGTGTTGTTCTTTGCTCAAACAAAGCGTCCCATGTGTAGTCCCCGTTCGGATGTTCGGGGGACCGGACCTCATGCCTTCCCGTTATCCAACTCCGACCTTTCCAGCCATGCAGAGGGCTAAGCATATGCATTAAACTCATTTCTGGTGATGCAAAATAAACATTTTTGGCAGTGGCTGTTATGCCTACCTGCCATGCACCGGTGCCCACTTTGAACACTTCATTAGGCCGACTGGCTAAAGCTATGCCGTCAAGCGGGTGGTTCCAGGCTTGGCCCGGCAATAATTCGTAGGAGCCGTCGGCTTTGTAATACTTGTTGTCAATGTAGCCATCAATTTCTGGCTTGATGTGCAATGAAGCATCGCCGGTGTTGACTAACCCTCCGTACATAACAGTAATGTCGGGCTGGTCTTCTTTGCTGTCAAGGGTGGTGGGGCGATTGTTTTCATACGTATCCAGTGCCCTAGCAAACGCTTGGCGCACTCCGCGGGCCTCGCGAAAAGCGGCAAACCGGGCATCGTGGCTGGCGAATCCGCTGGTCTTGGCCCAGGGGTTGCTGCCGCCGTCGCCCAGGTCGCCGCTGGGGCCGCCCGTGCCGGGCATCATGTAGAGGGAGTTCTGCCCGCGCCCCTCTTTGAGGGAAACGGTGCCAAAACCATCCACTAGGTAGGCCCCGCTCGGGTCTTGGAAATTCACCGGGTCGTTGCCGGCAAAGTTGCCCGTGCCCTGGTCGGCGTACTGGTCGGCCAGCGGGTCGACGCCCAAAAAGCGGCCGATGGCCGGGTCGTAGCGCCGGTAGGGCGTGGCGTAGTTGGCGGCCTCGGCCTCGCCCGCGTCGAGCAGGTTGTCTTCCAGGGTGCTGCAGCCGTAAACATTTCTGGCAGAAACTACTAGTCCATAAACCAGCTATTAAAACCTGAACTATCTATGAAAGGCAAAATGCAGAAAAGCAAGTAAAAAAACAGGTAAAAAAATACGCTTGCATAAGAGAACGAATTTTTACTACGATAACGGTTGAACAAAGCAGTTGGAGTCCATACTAATACGGATGCATACACAATTGGCATAGAAAAAAAGAGTAGTGCATAATGGAACGGCATCCCCATTTCTTTGGGGTCCAAGTAATAGGGTGGAACTATGCTTTTAGTCACAAGCATGACTCTCAACACAAAAACAAGAAAAGCAAGCATCCAAGCAAATGGGATACAGGAAGTTGCTTTTTGAAGCGCAATCATGTTTTTCATCTTTTTTATCGACAAGGGGTGGTCGAAAATAATGCGTCCCATCCGTGGTCTTTATCAGCTTGCCTCTGTGCGAACCAAGACAAGTCTTTACGGCCCATGTCTGCGCTTCTAAGCTTGTGAATGTTGTACATGAGGTCATTGACGAAATAAACCTGACCGTCTGGCCTTATGACGACAGACGTGAGGTCAGGAGTTTTAAAAACGCCCGATGACTCCGTTGCAACGCCATCAATTCTTCTAAAGTACACCGACTGGGGTGGAATCGGGACTGCGCCACCGCCGTCTTCAGGCTTGACATAAGCCATCTTATTGTTCAACTTATACATATATGGTGCGCCCGGTACGCCTGCCTTAGATGCAGCAACATAGTCTTTGTAAGAAACAACGCCATCTAAATTTGGAGTCAAACCCGTCCTGTTTCGGTGCCAACTGCCCCCGCCGCCTATACCGCTGAGGTAGCTGTCGGTCCCGCCCGTGCCCGTGGTGTAGGTGTACGACCACTGGAAGGGATTCACCAACTCGCCCGCGTCGTTGCGGACGTAGTTGGTGCCGCTGCGCGTCCCCTCCCCGAAGCCCCCGCCGCCGTCGCCGCCCGAGGCGTAAACCAGCGTGCTGCTGCCCATGAGCCCGGCTATTCGCACGGCCTCGTCGGCCGGGCTGCCGTCGGCCCCGCTCGGGTCCTGGAAGTTCACCGGGTCGTTAAACGCGAAGTGGCCGGGGCTGAGGTCGGCGTACTGGTCGGCCAGCGGGTCGATGCCCAGCAATCGCCCAATGGTGGGGTCGTAGCGGCGGTAGGGCGTGGCGTAGTTGGCGCTTTCGGGGTCGGTGAGCTCGTCTTCCAGGGTGCTGCCGCCGTTGTACTGGGCCTTGCTGATGGCCTCGGCGGGCACCGTGTTGGCCGCCGCCCCGCTCAGGGCCATCCCGAAGGGGTAGTAGTGGTTTTCCTGCGAAATGTAGAGCGCCGGGCGCGGGTGGCGCAGGGTGAGGGAGTCGAAATAGACGGGCATTTTGCCTTCGTTGAGCAGCTCCATCCGCAAGAAAGCGCGGCGGCCGGCCAGGGTGCCGGGCTTGACGCGGAAGGTGGCGCTGAGCGGGGTCCAGGCCGTCAAGCTCTGGACGGGCACGGGGGTTGCCGCGCGCTGCAGTTCCTGGCCCTCCTCGTCCACCAGCGTCCAAAGCACGTAGGCCGGGGCCGGCAACGGGCGCAGCGCCGCCGCGTCGGCGGCTTGGGCCAGGCGCTGGCGCTGGCGGGCGGCCCGCCCGCCGCCCAGCCCGCCCAGCAGGCGCAGTTGCAGGCCCAGGGCCGGGGCAGTCGGGGCGGGCGTTCCGTCGGGCCGCGCCCCGGCCGTGCCCAGGGCCGGCAGCAGCGCCGGCAGCAGCCG
>JANYFQ010000553.1 GCA_025362615.1 Hymenobacter sp.
GCCGACCAGGCCACCTACTACGCCCCCGGCCCCAACGGCTTCGCCGACGGCTACACCGACTACCCCACCGCCAACGGCCAGCCCGCCGGCAGCTTCTCGCCCGACTACGTGGCGTAAGCAGTTAGTTTTGGATTGAAAAAGCCCGCCGTTGCAGTAGCAGCGGCGGGCTTTTTTTCTGTTTCGGGTAACTCGTCAACCATTGTCACGCCCTACCCCAAAGGGGTTCCACAACGCAGCCGGGGGTTGGCGACCAGCGGGAGCCTACCCCCGGATAACCGGACGTGGATGCCCGAACCCCAACGGGGTTCCACCACCGCCACCCGGTCCTCGCCCAACGGCGGTGGAACCCCGTTGGGGTTCGGTCGTTCCGACCGTCCTGACCGGGGGTAGGCTTCGCCAACCCCCGGCTTCGTTGTGAAACCCCTTCGGGGTATAGCGCAAAGCATCTGCTACTGCCCGCTGAAATCGGCCAGGTTCACCGACACCAAATTGCCATCTTTAACGTCTTCAAGGGCTTGCAGCAGCCGCGCCTTGCAAGCCGGGTCGCTCAACAGGTATTCGGTAGCGTCCATTTCGGCAGCTACGGTAACAACAATGTGTTGGCCCGCGAAAAGCGTCCGCAGCAGTTACAAAAGTCGGGCGTTCAAGTCGTTGGCGTTAAGCCGAAAGGTCGCTTTCATGAATTTTTTCGGGTTGATGACGGCAACTTCGGCCCTGGCCTGGCCTTGCGGGGTTCAAGTTAGCCCGCGATTGGCAAACTGCCCTCGACCCAAAATGCCGCCCTCGCCAGGCAGGAGCTTTTTTATTTACCTTTGACGGTCGTACCCCCGCCCTGTTTTTATTCCCGCCCGTCCCCGTCCATGCCCACCAAACTACGTCTCACCATCCTGAGCTTCCTCCAATTCTTTATCTGGGGCTCGTGGCTCATCACCATCGGGGCCTACTGGTTTCAAACCAAGCAATGGTCGGGGGCCCAGTTTGGGGCCATTTTTTCCACGATGGGCATTGCCTCCATCTTCATGCCCTCGCTCATGGGCATCGTGGCCGACAAGTACGTGAACGCCGAAAAGCTCTACGGTATTCTGCACATCCTGGGTGGCTGCGTGCTGCTCACCATCCCGCTCGTGGCCGACCCCACCACCATGTTCTGGGTAATGCTGCTGAACATGATTTTTTATATGCCCACGCTCTCGCTCTCCATCGCCGTGTCGTTTTCGGTGCTCAAAACCGAAGGGCTTGACGTGGTGAAGGACTACCCGCCCATTCGGGTGTGGGGCACCATCGGCTTCATCGTGGCCATGTGGACGGTGAGCTTGCTGGGCTTCGAGAAAACGGCCAGCCAGTTTTACGTGGCCGCCGGCGCGGCCATCCTGCTGGGTATCTACTCGTTCACGCTGCCCAAATGCCCGCCGCAATCCGCCAACACGTCCAGCCAGGGCCTGATGGAAATCCTGGGCCTCAAGTCGTTCGCCATCCTGCGCGACCGTAAGATGGCCGTTTTCTTTCTTTTCGCGCTCCTGTTGGGGGCCGCCCTGCAACTCACCAACGCCTACGGCGACACTTTCCTGCACGACTTCGACAAAACCCCGGCCTACCAGGACACCCTCACGGTGAAGTACCCGGCCATCATCATGTCGATTTCGCAGATTTCTGAAACGCTGTTTATCCTGGCCATTCCGTTCTTTCTGCGGCGCTTCGGCATCAAGCAAGTCATGCTCTTCAGCATGATTGCCTGGGTGTTGCGCTTCGGCCTCTTCGCCTACGGCAACCCCGGCACGGGCCTTTGGATGATTATCCTCTCGTGCATTGTGTACGGCATGGCCTTCGATTTCTTCAACATCTCCGGCTCACTCTTCGTCGAAACCCAGACCCAGCCCAGCATCCGGGCCAGCGCCCAGGGCTTGTTTATGATGATGACCAACGGCTTCGGGGCCGTGCTCGGCAGCTCGCTCAGCGGTGTCATTATTCAGCACTACTTCACCGATGCCAGCGGCGCGAAAGACTGGCACAGCATCTGGCTCACGTTTGCTGCTTATTCGTTGGGCATTGCGGTGCTGTTTGTGCTCATCTTCAAGCACAAGCACACCGCGCAGCCGGCCGAAACCGTTGCCGCGCCAGCCAACACGCTGCTCTCCGTCGAGCAAGCGTAGGCTGGAACGGCAGCACAAGATTGGCATAAAAAAAGTCTGCTTTTGGCACAAAATAAAACCCGCTCTGCATCGCGCAGAGCGGGTTTTTTGGTAATTGGTCGGACGAATCGCCCGAAGGACTTCGTCCGACCAATCGTCGTATGCTGCCTTCGGGCTGCGCTCGCAGGTTGCTTGGCCGATTAGTGTGGGCTACCCAGGCGCGAGCCGTTCTACGGGCAGTGGTGGGGCGAAGC
>JANYFQ010000566.1 GCA_025362615.1 Hymenobacter sp.
TGGTGGCAGGTTCGGAAGCGGGGTAGAAGGACATGGAGGAACAGTAACGCGGGTTTTCAACCCGCGACGAGCGCAGCGAGTGCCTCGCGCTTGCTGCGTTGGGCAAACCAACTCTTTTGTCAATACCACGCCAGCCCCCAAATGCGGGCCACCTGTTGCGCTCGTCGCGGGTTGAAAACCCACGCTACGCCTAAAATGCCCGCAGCGACAGGCAGTAGTCTTCCTTTTTCCGCATCGCGGTCTGGCTCAGCAAATCCTTGTCGTGGTAGCCGAGCAGGTGCAAAACCCCGTGAATCATGACGCGGTGCAGCTCGTCGCGGAAGCTGATGTTCAGTTCTTTGGCGTTGTCGGCTACGCGCTCGGTGCTGATGAAGATGTCGCCTTCGAGCACGTCGGCATCGTCGGCGTTGTCGAAGGTGATGACGTCGGTGAGCGTGTCGTGGGCCAGATACTCCACGTTGAGCCGGTGGAGGTACTCGTCGGAGCAAAAAATGTAGGTAAGCTGGGCAATGCGGTGCTCGTGAACTTCGGCCACGCGCTCAATCCAGCCCAACAAATCCTCGGCATCGGCCAACTCAAAATCGGGCGCATCTTCGACCATAAACTCGATGCCGGGGGCTTCATGCTGCAAGTCGCCGGGCGGAAACGAGTCGTGGTCGGGCGGAACTACGGGCGGGGCGGTGTTCACGCGGCGGCGGCAGTCTGGGTTTCGTCGTCGGCGGCGGGGTGGAGCTGAAACGTCAGCTCCACGCGGCGGCCGTCTTTGCTGAATTCCACGCCATCGGCGAGGTGGCGGATGAGGAAGATGCCGCGCCCACCGGGGTTTTCGAGGTTCTCGGGGGCCGTAGGGTCGTCAAGACTATCGTAGTTAAAGCCCTGGCCCTCATCCTCAATCTCAAATTTCAACTGCGTCGGCTCGACGTACAGCGACAGGTACACGTTCTTGTCCTTATCGAACTTGTTGCCGTGACGGATGGCGTTGTTCACGGCCTCCGTTACGGCCACCATAATGTTGCCGTAAATGTCGTCCTCAATCTCAAAGGTGTCTTTGGAATTGTCGATGAAGCTTTCGACGACGCGAATGTTCTCGACGAGCGACGGAATCTGAATTTTTACCTGCTTCATACCGGGGAAATGAAAAAAGGAGCGCGGGTTTGCGGAGAGGTCTGGGAAGAAGGGAGCGCAAAGGTAAACGTATTTCTACGGTCTGCGGCCTGCGTGATGTACGGACCAGCAGGCGCTCGGGCCACTTTTATCGGCAAAAAAACCGTTGCCTTAGCGCACTTTTTGGAAGTATTCGCCCACCTCGCGCTGATAATAAGGCGTGAGGGTTGGCGGCGTAGTACGTAGCAGTTCGGTGCTGCGTTGCCGGGCGGGTTGGTATTTTTCGAAGGCTGGCGGGAAGCCGGGCGGCTTGATTTGGCCGGTTTGGGCCTCCCGCTTGCTGTCCTGGTCGCGCTCGCGGGCCGACTTTTCCACTTCCAGCATTCGGGTCAGAATCTGCTGCTGGCGGATGAGCGTCTGCTCGGTAAGGCGCTTGTTTACGAGGTCGGTTTCGGTCTGCTCCATCAGCTTTTTGAGGTCGCCCTGACCGCCATCGCCGGCCTTGCCTTTGCCGTCTTTGCCGCCGGGCTGGCCGGTTTCGCCGGGTTTGCCGCCGGGCTGCGTACCGTTTTTGCCGGCCTGCGAACCGGGCTGCCCCTGGCCGCCTTCGCCCTGCCCGCCTTGCCCCGCGCCGCCGGGCTTGCCCTGACCGGGCTGGCCCCGGTCCATGCGCTGCATGGCCTGGCGCAGCATCTGCTGCTGGGCGGCCATCTTGGCCAGTTCCTGCGAGAGGGCGCGGCCGGTTTTGCCGCTTTGCGAGAGTTGCTGAATCTGTTCGTTGAGCTTTTTCTGCATTCCGCTCATGCCGCCGGGGCCTTCGCCCTCGCCTTTTCCCTTGCCTTTGCCCTTCCCCTTGCCTTTCCCTTTGCCCTTGCCTTTGCCGGGTTTGCCCTGGCCGTCTTTGGGTTCGCCCTTGCCGGCCTGGGCCTCCTGTTGCATCTGGTCGAGCGAGCTGGCAAGCATGAGGGCCAGGTTGTTAATGCTCGTCATGGCCTGCTGCTGGGTGGCGGTGGCACGGCCCACGTCGCGCTGCTTGATGTGCCCGAAGGCCTCGTCCATGCGGCCGTTCATCTCGCCCACCTCGCGGGTGACAAACGACTGAATTTTAGGCTCGCGTTTGGCCAGCGAGTAGAGCGAATCCTGGATTATTTGCGCGTCGTCGCGCAGCTTGCGCTGGGTCTGGCCCAGGGCCACGAAGCGGGGGTCGGTCTGGTCCACGGCCCGGAAATCTTTCATCAACTTTTCCTGGTCAAAGCTCAACGTCAGTAAGTTGTCGAGGATATCGCGCAGGTCGTCGATGTTCTGCTGGGCCTGGTCGCTTTCCTGGTCGCTCTGTTGGTCGCGCATTTTTTGCGCCATTTTCTTCATCCGCGAAGCCGCGCTGCGCTGCTTGCCGCCGGCCTTTTTGTTCTGGTTTTTGCTCAGGCTTTGCTGGCTTTCCTGCAAGTCCTGGTCGGTTTGTTCTTGTTCGGGTTTTTGCTCGTCGGCCTCGTTTTGGTCATCCAGCTCTTTGTCGAGTTCTTTCAGGTCTTTTAGCTCTTTCTTGAGGTCTTCAAACTCCTGTTTGAGTTCGGCCTGGGTTTGTTCGAGCTGGTCGTTCTTAGCTTCTTGTTGCTTGTTCGACTGCTTGTTGTCGGGGTTGTCTTTGGCGTTTTGCTCAGTTTGCTCGGCCAGCTTTTCTTCCTTCTGAGCAAGCTCTTCAAGCTTGTTGGCGGTGGCCTCGGCCTTCTGCTCAAACTGCATTTGCTTGAACATGGCCAGGGCGCGGTCCAACTCTTTTTGCAGGGTATTCTCTTTGTTTTCAAGCTGTTGCAGCAGTTTTTGCATTTCGGCATCGGGCTGCTTCTGTTGCTCGAGCAGCTTTTGCAGCTTGTCGTAGAGCTTTTTGGTTTCGGGGTCGAGGATGTCGTTGAGTAGCTTCTTGAGTTCGTCGGCCTTCTTCAAAAGCTCCTCGCTCTTGGGGTCGGCCTGGTCCTGCTTGTCCTGCAATTGCTCAAACATTTTTTGCATCTGCTGCACCTGCTGGTCGAGCTGGTTTTTCTGGTCGAGCATTTTCTCCAGTTGCTTGCGGTCCTGAAAACTCATGTCGCGCTTAGTCTTCAGTTTCTCCTGGGCCTTAGCGAGTTCGCGTTCCAGTTGCTGGCTCTGTTTGGCCGCCTGGCTCATCTGCGAAGCCACGGCCGAAGCCTCGGTTTTAAGCTGCCGCCGCAATTCGTCGCGGTTCGGCAGGCGGAATTCGGCGGGCTGGGTGCGGGTGGCTTTGGGGCCGTGCAGGCCGTCGTTGTCCCAGGCTTCGACGTAGTATTCGAGGCGGTCGCCGGGGCGCAGGGCCAGCGGGGCCAGGTTCCAGGTGTAGGCGTAGGTGCCGGCGGCTTCTCTGGGAAGGGTGAGGGGTTTGGAAGATGTTTCTTGTTTCTTGTTTCTTGTTTCTTGTTGATTGGTAGCGCGTTTGACGGTGTAGTGCAGCACGAGGCGGGTCAAGCCGTAGTCGTCGCGCACGGTGCCGCCGAGGCCCAGGTAGCGGAGGCTGGCGGTGTCCGAAAACGCTTCCAGCGTGAGGCTGGGCGGCAGGTCGGGCACGGCCACCAACTGGTACTGAATGGGGTCGCGGTTGAGGCTGGCGGGGTTTTGCAGGCGCAGCGAGTAGGGTTGCGAACGCAAAACTCGTAGTTCGGCCACAAAGCCGTCGCCGTTGCGGCGGGCCTGCACCGTTTGCACCGGGTTTTGCAGCAGCAGCGCCAGCGAGTCGGTGGCGGCGGTCGTGAATTCCCAGCGGGCGCGGGTGCCTTCGGGCACGGTCAGGTTGCCGCCGTTGGCGATGGTTTCGGCGGCCCGGCCGGTGTAGGCCGGGTAAGTCAGGCGCACCTTAAAATCGCGCAAATCCGGCCGTTCCAGCACCGTGAGGTGGTATTCGGGCGAGGCAAAGCCCGCCCCCGATAGCTGAAAGTCCACATCGCCCTGCGGCTGCTCAAACACGTAGCGGAAGGCATCGGCCCGGCCCGGCACCCGCGTCAGTCGGCGCTCGGTGCCGCCGGTCAGCAGGCTCACTTGGTCGGGCAGTGCCGCGCCGGTTACGGTTACGTCGAGCGTAAAGTCTTCGCCCCGAAACGCCCTCAACTCCTTGTTTTTCAACAAAAACTGAAACGGCGCGGGCGGCGAGTACGCCCGTCGGTAGTGCCAGATGCGCTCGGTGCCCTGCCGCAAAAACGACGGAAACAGCGCCAGCGCCCCCAGCAGCAGCAGCAACGGCACGGCGGCGTATTTCCACAACGGCCGGCTTTGTTGCTGAATATCAATGCCCTGGGCGAAGGAAATGCTGCCCATCTGGGCGGCCCGTTGCTCCAGGCTGGCCGCCACCAGGGCGTTGGTGCGGGCCTGCCCTTGCAATTGCAGGGCGTTCAGAAGCCGGTCCTGCACTTCGGGAAACAACTCGCCCACGCGGCGGGCGGCCTCGTCGTCGCTCAGCAGCCGCCGCAGGTTGGTGAGGGCCGCCAGGGGCTGCCAAATCCACCGCGCCAGGGCGTACACCGTCAGCCCCAAAAACCCGAACAGCAGCCCGCCCCGCACCCAGGTGGGCAGGTACAGAAAATACTCCAGTAAATTGAAAACCAGGAAGAACGACAGCAGCAGCCCACCCGCCACCAGCCCGCCGCGCACCAGCAAATTCAAATAAAATTTGCGCTTGAATGCTTCCAGCTCGGCCCGCACCCGCGCCAGGGCGGGGTAGGTTTCGGCCTCGTGCTTCCTCTCCAAAACAGCCATAAATTCAGTCTAATTACCCGAAAGATACACCCGCCGGGCGCGGTTTGGTTCGGCAGGGCGCTGTGCGGGCGTAGGCTGCCCCAAAACGGCACTCGTCGGACGAATCGCCCGAAGGGCTTCGTCCGACGAGTGCGGCGTAGGCTGCCCCAGAACGGCTTGGTCCACCCAGCCGCGAGCCGTTCGGTAGGCCAGTGGTCGGACGAAGCCCTGCGGGCGATTCATCCGACCACTGGCCTACCGCACCTCTACCCAAGCCGGGCAGTGGTCCGAATGCACCACGTCGGGCAGTAGGCCGACCCCAGCTATCCGACCGGCTAACTCATTCTCCGCCAGCCAGTGGTCGAGTCGCCAGCCTACGTTGCGGGCGCGGGAGCCGGCCCGGTAGCTCCACCACGAGTAGTGGCCGGGCGCGTCGGCGTGGTGCAGGCGGAAGGTGTCCACGAAGCCATCGGCCAGCAAATCGGCGAACCAGGCGCGTTCGGCGGGCGTGAAGCCGGGCGCGTTCTGATTGGTTTTGGGGTTGTGTAAATCCAGGGCCGTGGGGCAGAGGTTGAAGTCGCCGCCCAGCAGCAGCGGCGGCCCGCCACCCGCCCGCAGCCCCGCCACGTAGCGGCGGAAAAAGTGCAGCCACTCGATTTTGAACGCCTGCCGAACCTCACCACTCGTACCCGAGGGCATATAAGTATTCAGCACCGAGACCGTCTCGAAATCAAGGCGTAGCACCCGGCCCTCGTCGTCGTAGCAACGCTCGCCGCAGCCGTGGACCACGGCCTTCGGCTCCGTCAAACTAAACGTGGCCACGCCGCTGTAGCCGGGTTTCAGGGCCGGGTGCAGGTAGGCGCGGTAGCCGAGTTTTTCAAACCCTGTTACATCAAGCGGTGCGGTGCCGGCCTTTATCTCCTGCAAACACAGCACGTCGGGCCGCGTTTCGGCCACCCAATCGAGCAGCCCCTTGCTCAGGGCCGAGCGCAAGCCATTGACGTTGTAAGAGATGATTTTCACGCGGTAAGGAACGGGTTTTTAATGAGTGAATGAGTGAATTATTAGTTTGGTGACGCAAGGTGACGCACTGCCAACCATTAATTCACTCATCTGCTCATTCACTTATTCACTTATTCACTTATTCACTCATTAAAAAATCATTCACTCATTAAAACTCACCCATTCATTGAATCAACTCCTCCTTACTCCCCGCGCTCCATTGCGTCGAAGTACTCCAGCATATGCCATTTTAGCATTCGTTCCTGCTCTTTCAAATTAGCGAAGGGCACGGGTTGCAGCAGGCGGTAGTGGGGCCAGCCGTCTTTATCCAGCCGCTCCAACTCATAATAACCACTGATGCTGAAGAGCTTGCAGGTGGCGATGTGCATCAGGTCCTGCTTTTCTTCTTTCGTGAAAGCGGCCACGCCCTGGCCCAACTCCTGCACGCCGATGAGCAGGAGCAGGGCGTTGAGGTCGGGCTTTTTGCCGAAGCGGGCCTTGAGGTCGTTCATCAGCGCCCACCAGCGGCCTTCAAACTCGACTTCGGTTTCGGTGTGTTCAGGTTCGGGGTTTGGGGCGTCGCTCATGCGGCGGAGGCGTTGCGGTGGGCGGCGTTGTGGGCGGCGAGGGCAGCGGCTTCGGCGGCGTACTCGGGGCTGGCGGGGCGGGCACCGGCTTCGGCTTTCAAAATTTCCCAGTACTCGACGGCGCGGCGGAAGTGCGGAATAACGATGCTGCCGCCGATGAGGTTGGCAATGGCAAATAGTTCGTAAAGCTGCTCGTCGTCAATGTTTTCTTCGTGGCATTTGCCGAGGTGGTATTTGATGCAGTCGTCGCAGCGCAGCACCATTGAGCAGGCCAGGCCCAGCATTTCCTTGGTGCGCACGTCGAGCGCCCCGGCCTGGTAGGTGTTGGTGTCGAGGTTGAAAAACCGTTTAATGACCTTGTTGTCGGCGGCCAGAATCTGGGCGTTCATCCGCTCGCGGTACTCGTTGAATTCGGTGACTTGGGACATGGGGTTTGTATAAGGTAGGCGGTAAAATTACGGCTTTTGGGGTGCTGCCCGGCCTTGGGCGCGGGTTGAAAACCCGCGTTACCCCATCACCGCAGGTCCAGGCCCGTCATTCCCTGCGCCGCTGGGTCCCCGGCGCTTCGTAGAAACACCAGCTCGTGCAACTGGCCCACGCGCCAGGTTTCCAGTTGGTTATCGTAAAAAAACGAGCCGGGGTTGCCGCTGGCCCCGCCGGGGTACACGCCGAAGCCGCGCGGCCCCTGCGGCCCCAGGGCCACCACCATGCGCCAACTCGGGCCGGTGCGCTCGGTGGTGGCGTTCACGATGCCCGCGCCGCCGCCGCAGCGCACGTCGAGGTGGCCGAAGCCGGGGAGTTGCAGCAGGTGCAGCACGTCGGTGCCCTTTTGGTCGGCCCAGTGCCAGCGGGCGGGGTCGGGGCCGAAGCGGCGGCGGAGCGAGTCGAGGGCGAAGGCGAGGCTGGCGCGGGCGAGGTCGGGCAAAGTTTCGCGCACGGCGAGGGTGCGGCGGTCGTCAATCCAGGGGCTGGCTGGTTCGCTGAGCAGCAGGGTGTTGGTGCGGTCGCGGGAGGGGTAGCGCATTTCGCGGCCCGTGGCCTGGGGGCCGAAATCATCGTCCCAGAGGCGCTTGACGAGGTTGTTGTACCACAGCTCGAACACGGCGGGGCCTGTGGCTTCGGCGGCGTAGCGGTAGTTCCAGCGGCGCAGGGCGGCCAGGGCGGGCGCGTGGGCGGCGGGGCCGGCCAGGGCCAGCAAGCGCGGCAGCATGAGCTGGGCGTTGAGGCCGAAATCGTCGTTTTGCAGCAGCCGGAGGCTGTCCACGGTGGCGGCGCTCATCTGCGTCAGGCGTTGGTTGATGCGCTGACCGCGTTCGGTGTCGCCGTAGTTCCAGTTCAGGTAATACGGGTAGTCCTGGGGGCGCACCGACGATTGGTTGGCCGACGACACAAACCCGCGCACAGGGTTGCGGACGTGCGGGTTCTGAGCCGCCGGCACCCAGCCTTGCCACTGCTGGGCGGGGTCGGCTCCATCAAGCAAAAACTTGCCCTGCTGCGGGTATTTGCGAGGGAAGCGCCCGTTGGCCCACAGCGCAACGTCTTGGTTGGCAGCAGCAAACACGAAGTTTTGAGCCGGGCAGCCGTAGTGCGTCAGCGCGGCGGTGTAGTCGGCGTAGCTGGTGGCGCGGTTGAGCTGGTAAAACGTCCGAAACTCGTTGGCCGCGTCGTGGGCGGCCCAGCGCAGGGCGTGGCCGGTGGGCGTTTGGGCAAGAAAAGGCTTTTCGGGCCGGTCGTACACCACCGGGCCGTAGTGGGTGTAGAGCACGGTGTCCACGCAGTCGGCTGCGCCGCGCACTTTTATGTGCTCAATGCGGCGCGTGAGGGGCCGCCAGCCGGGGCCAAAACGGTACTCGCGGCGGGCGGTTGGGCCGCGCAACGTCAGCCCGTACCAGTCCAGCACGTCGGCGTAGGTGTTGGTCACGCCCCAGGCGGTTTTTTCGTTGAAGCCGATGATAACCAGCGGTGTACCCGGAATGGAAACCCCGTAAACATTGCTCCCCGGCGCACTCAACTGGATTTGATACCAGATGCTGGGCAGGTTAAGTTGCAAGTGCGGGTCGTTGGCCAGCAGCGGAAAGCCGGTGGCCGATTTCGCCCCGCTCACCGCAAAGTTGTTCGAGCCGAGGTTGGGGTCAGGCGCGGCCCCGCCCGGTGTACCCCCAAGTGTGCTGCCACCGGAGGGGGCTCGCGTATGCTGCCCCAGAACTTCCTCTAATGGTTGTTTCTGGGCAGCATACGCAAGACCAGGCGGAGCCTGGGGTTCCGCAATCTTCGGCAGCGGCGTAAAATCCAGCGGGGTGCCGGGCGGAATCACCGGGTCTTCGCGGCGTGGGTAGTTCGGAAACAGGTCTTCGACCACCGCCGCGCCGTAGTGCTGGCGGATGTTGCTCATCCGCATATCGTCCGAGCGGCCCGTCAAATCGAAGGCCATGTACTTCAGAATGAGCACACTCTTGAACGGCGTCCACGGCTCGGGTTCGTAGTCGAGCAGCTTGTACTCGAAGGGCCGGGTGGCGGGCGTGAGCTGGGCGATGTAGGCGTTTACGCCCGCCGCGTAGGCTTGCAGCACTTCGCGGCTCACCGGGTCGGCCATTGCGGCGGCCAACGAGCGTTCGGCCCCGAAGCCCAGTCCCATCCGCCGAAAAAATCGGTCGGTTTCGAGGCGCACCGGCCCCACGATTTCCGCCAGCCGCCCGCCGGCTACGTGGGCCACAAAGTCCATCTGCCAGAGCCGGTCGCGGGCCACGAGGTAGCCCTGGGCCAGGTACAGGTCGTGGTTGTTTTGGGCGAAGACGTGCGGCACCCGTTGCGCGTCGTAGCGCACCGTCACGGCCGCCCGCAGGCCCGGCAGGTGCAGGGCCTGGGTAGCGAAGTCGCTGGTTGCCTCGGCGTTGCGCCACAGCCCCCGGTACGGACTAAACAGCTTGCCAAACGGCGGGGTGCTGCCCAGGCGCGTGTGCAAAGCCCAAACCAGGGCCAGGCTGAGGGCGAGCGCCAGAACGGCACGGAGGCGGGCGGGCATGGCAAGCGGGGCTTTTGAAGCGTGAATGACGCGCTAAAAGTACCGTTGAACGGCTGTACCACCAAGCTGTGCTGCCTCCGGAGGGGTCTCGCGTTGAACGGTGTACCACCAAGCTGTGCTTGATGGTACACCTCCTATCGCAGCGCCACCTCGCGCACCAGCCCGCCAATGCCCCAGAGCAGCAGCCGGCGGCGCAACGCCTCGGCTTGGGGCCGTTCGCCGAAGGTGCCTACCAGCACGCGGGCGCGTTGGCGGCCGTCGAGCAGGTCGTCGGAAATCTCGACGCTCAGGCTGGGGTCGAGGGCTTGAATTTTGGCTTGCATGGCCGCAGCATTGGCTGGCTCGATGAAGGAGCCGGCTTGCACCAGGAAGCTCACGGGGCACTCCGTGGCCGTCACGCCCAGCGGCTCGGCCACGGGTGGTGCGCCGGCCGGTGCGTCGAGTTGCAGCAGGGCGGCGAGGGCGGCAGTTTCGGCCAGCGTGGCGGGGAGCAGCGGCTCTGCCACGTCGTAGGTGGTGTAGGCCGCGTCGGGGTGGGGGTCGGCGGCGCAGAGGGCAGTAAGGTTGTCGGGGGCGGTGGCCGGGCCGAGCGGCACGTCTTTATCCACAATTTCGGCCACCACGGTGGCGGCCCCGCACACCGTAATGCCCAGCGGGCGGGCGGCTACTTCGCTCAAATCGATGATGCGCTGGTGCCGGAACGGGCCCCGGTCGGAAACGCGGACGACGACCGACTTGCCGTTTTTCACGTTCGTCACCCGCAGGCGGGTGCCGAAGGGCAGGGTTTTGTGGGCGCAGGTGTAAGCAAAGCGGTTGTAACGCTCGTCGCTCGCCGTGCGGCGGCCTTGAAATTCGCGGCCATACCACGAGGCGCGGCCCCGCATGACGGTGGTGCCGCAGGCGGTGCGCGGCTCCACAACGTGTTTGCAGTGGTGGGCTACCCGATGAAAATGCCGGGCGCGTTTGGAGCGGGCCAGACCGGGAATGCTTAGCAGCAGCAACAGCAAAAAAGCAAGGACGGAAGCAGGGCGAGCTAATACAATCATGCGGGCAATCGGATGGTGACTGAGCCAAAATTACCGCCCGTGTCAAGCGCCTGCTAAGGTTTCGGAGCCTTTTGCCAATCGCAATAGCCACAATTTTGTCTTATTTCCAGAAATCTTGCATTAAATTTATCGGTCGTTCCGCCACTCAAACCACGCTTCGCTGGCCGGATGACTATTTTTTTGGAAAAAGCGGGTGCGCTCTTGCAAGCTTCAGAAATTAGATTATGCGACGGGTATAAAATTTCGGCTTCATCGGGCGAAGAAGAGTATATCGTGGGTTGCACAAGTCGGCGTTTGTGCGTAAGACTTAAAGTAGGGCTTCAACCAGCGCCGGGCCCGGGCCAGCCCCCCGCGCCGCTACCTTTGCCGGCATGGATTTTGGCCGTTTGCCCGACCTCCACCAGGTCAATTTCACGCTCCCGCCCGACCACCCCGCCACGGCCGGCCTGCTCACCCGCGCCCGCCCCGCGCAGCCCAACCCGCCCGCGCTCTACGTGGGCTGCCCCATCTGGACCAACAAAGAATGGCTAGGCAGCTATTTCCCGCTCGGTATCAAAGAGCCCGACTACCTGCACTACTACGCGCAGCAGTTCAACAGCCTGGAGTTAAATACAACGCACTACCGCATTCCCGACGCGGCCACCGTGCGGCGCTGGCGGGCGGCCACCGGGCCGGGCTTCCGCTTCTGCCCCAAGCTGCCCCGCGCCATCAGCCACGACAAGCAGCTTTTTGACACCGACGCGCTGGCCTTCACCTTCAGCCGTAGCATCCTGGAGCTGGGCGAATGCCTGGGCCACGCCTTTTTGCAGCTCCCGCCCCACTTCGGCCCCGAGCACCTGCTGCGCCTCGAACGCTTTTTGCTCGACTGGCCTGCTGCCGTGCCCTTGGCCGTGGAGCTGCGCCACCCTGCCTGGTTCGCCGACCCCGGCCGGGCCGAGAGCGTGTTTGCCTTGCTCGAAGCCCTGGGCAAAACCCTCGTCATGAGCGACGTGGCCGGCCGACGCGACGTGTTGCCCCTGCGCCTCACCACGCCCGTGGCCTTCCTGCGCTTCAACGGCCACGGCCTGCACAGCACCGACTACCAGCGCGCCGATGCCTGGGCCGAACGCCTCGCCGCCTGGTACGCCCAGGGCCTGCACACGGCCTACGTCTTCATCCACCAACGCGACGTGCGCCACGCCCCGCTGTGGACGCAGCACTTCCTCGGCCGCATCAAGGAGCTGACGGGCCTGCGCGTGGCCCCGCCGTTCGTCATCCCGCAAGCCGTACAGGGCAGCTTGTTTTAGCTATTGAAGCTGTCTGGAGAGTCGGTTGAGGCACAGGCGGTGCGGG
>JANYFQ010000602.1 GCA_025362615.1 Hymenobacter sp.
CGGCCTGGAGCTGGATATCCCCATGCACATCGGCGGCGAGCAGGTTCGCACCGGCGACCTGCGCCGCATGAGCCCGCCGCACGACCACCAGCGCACTCTTGGCCACTTCCACTACGGCACCGCCGCCCACGTCAGCCAGGCCATCGAGGCCGCCCTGGCCGCCCGCACCGCCTGGGCCGAGCTGCCTTGGGAGCACCGCGCCGCCATCTTCCTGAAGGCTGCCGACCTGCTGGCCGGCCCCTACCGCGCCCGCATCAACGCGGCCACCATGCTGGCCCAGAGCAAGAACGCCTTCCAGGCCGAAATTGATGCGGCTTGTGAGTTGATTGACTTTTTCCGCTTCAATGTACAGTTCATGCAGGAGCTGTACGGGCAGCAGCCCGAAAGCCTGCCCGGGATGTGGAACCGCCTCGAACACCGGCCTTTAGAAGGCTTTGTGTTTGCCCTTACGCCGTTCAACTTCACCTCCATCGCGGGCAACCTGCCCACCTCGGCCGCCCTCATGGGCAACGTGGTGGTTTGGAAACCCGCCAACACCCAAATCTACTCGGCGCAGGTGCTGATGGAGCTTTTCAAGGAAGCGGGCGTACCCGATGGCGTGATTAACCTCGTGTACGTCAGCGGCCCCGTGGCCGGCGAGGTCATCTTCGCCCACCCCGATTTCGCGGGCATCCACTTCACCGGCTCGACCGGCGTGTTTCAGGACATTTGGAAGACCATCGGCCAAAACATCGCCAGCTACAAAACTTACCCGCGCATCGTGGGCGAAACCGGCGGCAAGGACTTCATCATCGCCCACCCTTCGGCCCATGCCAAAGCCGTGGCCGTGGGCATGACGCGCGGTGCCTTCGAGTACCAGGGCCAGAAATGCTCCGCCGCCTCGCGGGTCTATCTACCTGGCAACCTGGCTACTGAAATTCTCGACTACGTAAAAGCCGACCTTGCCTCCTTCAAAATGGGCGATGTCGAAGATTTTGGCAACTTCATCAACGCCGTAATTGACGAACGCTCGTTCGACAAGCTCGCCAAAGCCATCGATGCCGCCCACGCCGACCCTAACGTCGAAATCATCGCCGGCGGCACCTACGACAAGTCGAAAGGCTACTTCATCGCCCCCACCGTCCTCGTGGTTAAAGACCCCAAGTACGTGACCATGAGCGAGGAACTCTTCGGCCCCGTCCTCACAGTACACGTTTACGACGAGGCCGATTTCGACGCTGCCCTCACCCTCGTGGACACCACGTCGCCCTACGCCCTCACCGGTGCCGTGTTTGCCCAGGACCGTTACGCCATCGACCTGGCCACCAAGCGCCTGGCAAACGCTGCCGGCAACTTCTACATCAACGACAAGCCCACCGGGGCCGTCGTGGGGCAGCAGCCCTTCGGCGGCGCCCGCGCCTCCGGCACCAACGACAAGGCCGGTTCCATCCTCAACCTGCTCCGCTGGGTGTCGCCCCGTGCCATCAAGGAAACCTTCGTGCCGGTGCTCGATTACCGCTACCCCTTCCTGGGCAGTGAGCCAGCCGAGGATTTGAACCGCGACAAAGGCTTGTAAAACGAAATCGGCCCGCATCGAATGATGCGGGCCGTTTTCGTTATGGTAGTGCTGTTTTTGTGATGCTGAACGGTGCCCGGAAGTGCGTTTCAAGCTAATGTTCAGCATTACAAAAACAGCACTACCTTCGTTATTTGTCTTCCCGATTTCTGTAATCAGGGTCTTCGGAATCGTAGCGAATGACCATCTGGGATACGCCCGTTTCTTCGTAGATATCGCTCAATTTCAGCACCAGACCTAATTCCGGCAACGGTATTTCGTCGGTTAGGAGCACCAGGGCCGTAAAGGCCCAAATGTCGTTGGCCTCACACCGGTACCACTCCACCGAGCAGGTTGTTTGCGACACCAATAGGTAATGCTTTAAGGAAGGCAATTGCTTGTACTGATTGAATTTCCACGTCCGGTCAATACTTTCAGTAGATTTTGACAGCACCTCAACTACAAGAACCGGTTCTTTCATCGTGCGCTCGGCCCGCAAATCGTCCGGCGCACAGGTTACCATCACATCAGGGTAGTTATGATAAACGCCCTTTTGAACAGCCAATTGCACGTTTTCTGCAACAACCTTGCATTTTTGACCACGTAATCCTTGCCGCAGGGCAAAGGCAGTGTTGAGGACAATCGTGTTGTGGCGCACTGTGCCGCCCGCCATCGCAAATACTTCACCCTCAAAAAACTCGTGCCGCACGTCGCTGTGCGCTTCCAGTTCCATGTATTCCTCCACCGTATAAATGCGAGGTTGTAGTTCGGCCTGTCCCATTGCGAGGAATTGATTTAGTTGAAAGCCCCAAAGATACGCCGCCCCACCACCCCCGCTGCCTGCCGTTGCGCCCCAAACCAACGGGCATTACCTTTGCTTACCAGTGCCCTCTTCCGCCGGATTTTACCCACTGAATGCCATGCTTCTAGCTACTTCGCCCACCGTTTATCAGCCCTCCGATTACTTGCCCATCGTCATCCAGTTCGGGCTGGCGCTGGCCTTCGTGGCATTTTCGATGATTGCCTCGCACCTCATCGGCCCGCGCCGCGAGAGTAAGGTAAAAGATGCCGCCTTCGAATGCGGCATCGAGAGCGTCGGTAATGCCCGTACACCCATCAGTGTCAAGTACTTTCTTACGGCCATTCTGTTCGTGCTGTTTGACGTGGAAGTCATTTTCATGTACCCCTGGGCCGTGAACTTCCGGCAGTTGGGCACCAGCGGTTTTATCGAGATGGTCATCTTCCTGGGGCTGCTGCTGGCAGGCTTCGGTTACGTCATCAAAAAAGGCATTCTGCGCTGGAATGAAGCCCCTTCGGCCCAAACTTTCGTGCCGCGCCCGGTGTTAGAAACCCGGCCCGAACCAGCGGTTCTGACTGCCTAACTCGCTATCCTACTCATGGTTGATACCCGCGTTCCCGAAATAAAAACCGCCGCCGCCCCCGAGGGCATCGAAGGCGCTGGTTTCTTCGCCACCTCAATGGAGAAAGTCGTGGGCATGGCCCGCGCCAACTCGCTGTGGCCTTTGCCCTTCGCCACCTCCTGCTGCGGCATCGAGTTCATGGCCACCATGGGCTCGCACTACGACATTTCACGCTTTGGCTCCGAGCGGCCCAGCTTCTCGCCCCGGCAAGCCGATTTGCTGATGGTGATGGGCACCATCGCCAAGAAAATGGCCCCCATCGTGAAGCAGGTATATGAGCAAATGGCCGAGCCGCGCTGGGTGCTGGCTATGGGTGCCTGCGCCTGCTCCGGCGGCATATTCGACTCGTACTCAGTACTGCAAGGCATCGACCGCATCATCCCCGTGGACGTGTACGTGCCCGGTTGTCCGCCCCGCCCCGAGCAGGTAATCGACGGCCTGATGCGCGTGCAGGACCTAGCCCGCAACGAGAGTATGCGCCGCCGCAACTCGCCCGAATACCAAGCCCTGCTGGCTTCTTACGACATTAAGTAAGTTTCTTGTTGCTCGTTTCTTGTTGTCAGTTGTTCACTGATTGACATCACCATCAAACGAGCAACAAGAAACGAGCAACAAGAAACAAGAAACATGGCTCCCGAAACTGCTCCCGAAACCGCCGAAGCGCCCGCCGCCGCGCCCACCGAAAATCAACAAGTGCTGGCGCTGCTGCACAAGCTCTTCGGGGCCGACAGCTTCACCGACGTGTCAGAACCGTACGGCTTGCTCACGGCCACTACTACCCGCGAGAAAATCCACGGCATCATCGCCGGTTTGCAGCAGGACGAGGAGCTTAAGTTTCATTTCCTCACCACGTTGTGCGGCATTCATTACCCCGACCAGCTCAACCGCGAACTGGGTGTAATTTACCACCTCCACAGCCTGGTGCATAACATCCGGCTGCGCCTGAAAATATTCTTCCCCATCGCCGACCCGGTGGTGCCCACGCTCTCCGACCTGTATTCGGCAGCCAATTGGCTGGAGCGTGAAACTTATGATTTCTACGGTGTTATCTTCAGCGGCCACCCCAACCTCATCCGCATTCTGAACGTGGAAGACATGGACTATCACCCCATGCGCAAGCAATACCCCGTGGAGGACGGCACCCGCGAAGACAAAACCGACCTGTTTTTTGGCCGATAGCATCGGATGCTTAGTAACTGGTGCTTAGTTTATTCGCTTGAATAATTTCCATGCCAGCCTCAAAAACCTAAGCCCCTAAAAATCTAAGCCCTAAGCCCCTACCAAAATGGCCATTGACGCACTCGAAGGCACCCGCCAGATTACCGAAGAGGCCCGCGCCCAGCGGCACGACCAACTCGTGCCCACCCTCAACGATTTCAGCCAAGAACTGACGACCCTCAACCTGGGGCCGACGCACCCGGCCACGCACGGCATCTTCCAGAATATCTTGCAGATGGACGGCGAGCGTATCGTGTCGGGGGTGCCCACCATCGGCTACATTCACCGCGCCTTCGAGAAACTGGCCGAACGCAAGCCGTTCTACCAAATCACGACCCTCACCGACCGGATGAACTATTGTTCGTCGCCCATCAACAACCTGGGCTGGCACATGACGATGGAGAAATTTCTGAGCGTGAGCGTACCCAAACGGGCGCAATACATTCGGGTGATAATGATGGAGTTGGCCCGGATTTCCGACCACCTCATCTGCAACTCCATCCTGGGCATGGACACGGGGGCCTTCACCGGCTTCCTGTACCTGTTTCAGGAGCGCGAAAAGATTTACGAGATTTACGAGGAAGTCTGCGGGGCCCGCCTCACCACCAACATGGGCCGCGTCGGCGGCATGGAGCGCGACCTGACGCCCGTCGCCATCGAGAAGCTCCGCAAGTGGCTCAAGGAGTTTCCGGCCGTCATGCGCGAGTTTGAAATCATGTTCAACCGCAACCGCATTTTCATGGACCGCGTGGTGAACGTCGGCCCCATTTCGGCCGAAAAGGCGCTCAATTACGGTTTCACCGGCCCCAACCTGCGGGCCGCCGGCGTGGACTACGACGTGCGGGTGATGAACCCGTATTCGAGCTACGAGGACTTTGAGTTCGACATACCCGTCGGCACCAAAGGCGACACTTACGACCGGTTCATCGTTCGCAACGAGGAAATCTGGCAGAGCCTGCGCATCATCAACCAAGCCCTCGAAAACCTGCCCGAAGGCCCCTTCCACGCCGATGCGCCGCACTTTTACCTGCCCCCCAAAGAGGCGGTCTACAAGAGCATGGAAGCCCTGATTTACCACTTTAAAATCGTGATGGGCGAGATTGACGCGCCCGTCGGCGAGGTCTATCACGCCGTGGAAGGCGGCAACGGCGAGTTGGGCTACTACCTCGTTTCGGATGGCGGCCGCACCCCGTACCGCCTGCACTTCCGGCGGCCCTGCTTCATCTACTACCAGGCGTACCCCGAAATGGCCGTCGGCACCACGCTGTCGGATGCGATTGTCATCCTATCGTCAATGAACGTAATTGCTGGCGAACTTGATGCCTAAACCCTTGTAAGCCATGCACCTCACTGAGCAGGAACTTGCCACCATCCGCGCCTTCTTCCGCACCAAGCCGGTGCTAAAGGCGTGGCTGTTCGGCTCGTATGCACGAGGCGAGGCTGATGCGGAAAGCGACGTGGACCTGCTGGTGAACTTGGACTACCGGCGTTTGGACGTTTTTGACTACCTCGACTGGCCCCAGTTTTTGGCGCAAGCATTGGGCAAGCAGGTAGATGTGGGTTCCGACAAGTACGTGTTGCCGTTCTACCGCTCATTTATTGATGCTGATAAGCAATTGATTTATGAAGGGTAGAATAGGCGACAAGCAACGGCTGGCCCACATACTGGCCGCCACCGACGAAGCAATCGGCTTCGTCCAAGGCTTTTCGTTCGCCCAATTCAACGCTGATGCCCGCACCCTCAAGGCGTGTGTGCGCTGCATCGAAATCGTTGGCGAAGCTGCCCGTCACGTAACCGACGCAACCAAGGCCAACCACCCGGATATACCGTGGCAGAAAATGGTTTCCTTGCGAAATTTCGTCATCCACCAATACTTTGACGTGGACAACGACGTGCTCTGGGAAGTGCTGACCGTATTTTTGCCCGCCGCCAAACCATTCCTCACAACTGCTTACGAAACCCAATAAGCTTCATCAACCCATGCATCTCACCGAGCAGGAACTGTCCACCATCCGCGCCTTTTTTCGCACCAAGCCGGTGCTGAAGGCGTGGCTGTTTGGCTCCTACGCACGAGGCGAGGCCGACGCGGAGAGCGACGTGGACTTGCTGGTGAACTTGGATAAATCGCAATCCATTGGTTGGGAATTTTTCGTCTGGCGCGACGACTTGGCCGAAATGCTTCACAAGCGGGTGGACGTGGTTGCTCCTAACAGCCGACCTACCCGCTTCAAGTAGGAAATCGCACCCGACCTGACCCTGATATATGAAAGAGCGGCGTAGCGACCGGTTGCGGTTGCTCGATATGCGGGATTATATCAACCGTATTTTGCAGGAATGCGCCAAACCGGACTTTGTACAATTGACCGAGGACGATATCCGCTACCATGGAATTGTTCGCTTGGTCAGCATTGTCGGAGAAGCCGCCTATCAACTCAGCCGGGAGTTGCGGGCAGCCCATTCGGAAGTACCGTGGCGACAAATTATAGCCACTCGCCACATCATTGTACACGAGTATGAGGAAGTGGACTAAACCCGGCTTTGGAACATTGTGGTTAATCATTTGCCCCTTCTTCAACAGCAAATCAACCAAATTATAGCAGCGAATCCTGCTTGAAGCCGCTTTTTACGTTGTTCGACCCTAGCCCTTACCCCCGAGGCATGAACGCATCTGTCAAACCCGAGTTTTCTCCCGCCGCCCAAGCCGAAATCCAGCGCCTCATCGGGCACTACCCGGCCGAGCGGAGCAAGTCGGCCTTGCTGCCCATTTTGCACATCGCGCAAGCCGAGTTTGGCGGCTGGGTCAGCCCCGAAGTGCAGGACTTGGTGGCCGAAACCCTGGGCATCAAGCCCATTGAGGTATACGAAGTTTCCAGCTTCTACACCATGTACAACCTCAAGCCCGTGGGCAAGCACGTACTTGAAATTTGCCGCACCGGGCCCTGTATGCTGCGCGGGTCGGATGAGATGACGGCGCATTTGGAGCGCATCACGGGGGCTAAGGTGGGCGAAACCTCGCCCGACGGGAATTTCACGCTGAAAGAAGTGGAGTGCCTGGCTGCTTGTGGCTTCGCGCCCATCGTGCAGGTGCGCGAGAAATATTACGAGCAACTCGACACGCCCGAAGCCGTGGATGCGATGCTCGACGAGTTACGGGGCTTGGTGCATCGGCCCATCTTGTCGTGGGAAGAAACCGGGCTGCCGAACTCCCTTTCGCTTTAGCTGTTAGCTGACAGCCGTTAGCTATTAGCTTTTCGGAGTAAAGGTTGAAGTTTTCAAAAATCAAAAGCTAACAGCTATAAGCTAGCAGCCAAAAGCTCACAATAACATGGGACGCAAGCTCTTAACCGAACACATCAACGTCGAAGGCATTGACACGATGGCCGTGTACCGCCAGCACGGCGGCTACCGCTCCGTCGAGAAAGCCCTCAAAACCATGACCCCGGACGAGGTGGTGGAAGAAGTGAAGAAGTCGGGCCTGCGCGGGCGCGGCGGCGCGGGCTTCCCCACGGGCATGAAGTGGAGTTTCCTTGCCAAGCCCGAAGGGGTGCCGCGCTACCTCGTCTGCAACGCCGATGAGTCGGAACCCGGCACGTTTAAGGACCGCCAACTGATGTCGAAACTGCCGCACCTGCTCATTGAGGGCATGATTACGAGCAGTTACGCGCTGGGGGCCAACACGAGCTATATCTACATTCGGGGCGAGTTGTTGTACGTGCTGCGGATTTTGGAAAAGGCGGTGGCTGAAGCGTATGCGGCTGGTTTTCTGGGCAAGAATATCCTGGGTTCGGGCTACGATTTGGACCTGCACATTCATCCCGGCGCGGGGGCTTACATCTGCGGCGAAGAAACGGCTTTGCTGGAGTCGCTGGAAGGCAAGCGGGGCAACCCGCGCAACAAGCCGCCGTTTCCGGCCGTGTCGGGCCTCTACGCCCGGCCCACGGTGGTGAACAACGTGGAAAGTATTGCCGCTGTGCCGGTTATCGTGAACGAGGGCGGCGAGGAGTACGCTAAAATCGGCATCGGCAAAAGCACCGGCACCAAGCTTATTTCGGCCTGCGGGCACGTCAAGAACCCCGGCATCTACGAGATTGAGATGGGTGTGCCGGTCGAGGAATTCATCTACTCCGACGAGTACTGCGGCGGCATCTGGAAGGGCCGCGAGTTGAAGGCCGTGGTGGCGGGTGGCTCGTCGGTGCCGATTTTGCCTAAGTCACTCATCCTCAAGACTGCCGCCGGCGAGCCACGTCTGATGACCTACGAGTCCCTCAGCGACGGCGGGTTTGTGACGGGCACCATGCTAGGTTCGGGCGGCTTCATTGCGATGGACGAAACGACGTGCATCGTGAAGAACACCTGGAATTTTTCGCGTTTCTACCACCACGAAAGTTGCGGGCAATGCTCGCCCTGCCGCGAGGGCACCGGCTGGCTCGAAAAAGTGCTGCACCGCCTCGAACACGGGCACGGCCAGATGCACGACATCGACCTGATTGTGAACGTGGCCAAGCAAATCGAGGGCAACACCATCTGCCCGCTGGGCGAAGCCGCCGCCTGGCCCGTCACGGCCGCCGTGCGCCACTTCCGCGACGAGTTCGAGTGGCATGTCACGCACCCGCACGAGGCCACCCGGCCGGGGGCCGTGTACCACGGCGGGCTGGTTTTGGCGTAATTTCGCGGACAATAGGCTGTCCTGTTCATCTTATTAGGGCTGCGACATCATGGAAGAGCTAATGGAACTGCGGTATTTCATCGAATCCGGTCGTATGTCGGAGGCGATGACGCTGTTGGATGAAATGGACGAGATGGCCAAGGACGACAAAATCAACAAGATAGAGAGCTTTCTCGCCGTTTTGTTGTTGCACCTCATCAAGCAGCAAGCCGAACAACGCACCACTCGTTCGTGGAACATCTCCATCCGAAACGCTACCCACGACATTATGCGTAGCTGGAAACGGCGCAAGGTGAAGGGGTATTATCTGACGGATGAAGAGATGCGCGAGGCGATTGCCGAAGCCTTCCCTACCGCACTTAACAAAGCGGCCCTGGAGGCTTTCGGAGGGGCTTACGGCGTGAAGCAACTGAGTTCCATGATTGCGCCTGACCGCATTTGCGGGGAGGCTGCCCGTCTGCTTTTCAACACCGAAGCCGGTGCTGACGACGACGGCGAAGACACTGACACCGACATACCCCAATGGCTAAAATAACTTACGACGGCATCGAAATCGAAGTGCCTGACGGGACGACGATTATGAACGCCGCCCGCCAGCTTGACGGCAAGCTCGCGCCGCCGGCCATGTGCTACTACACGCCCCTGAAAGGCAGCGGCGGCAAGTGCCGCGCCTGCCTCGTGCGCGTGGCCGCCGGCTCGGCCAAGGACCCGCGCCCCATGCCCAAGCTCGTGGCCTCGTGCATCACGCCGGTGCAGGACGGCATGGTCGTCGAGAACAACAGCAGCCCGCAGGTGCTGGAAGTCCGCAAGGGCATCGTGGAAATGCTGCTCATCAACCACCCGCTCGACTGCCCGGTCTGCGACCAGGCCGGCGAGTGCAGCTTGCAGGACTTCGCCTTCGAGCACGGCCTCAGCACGACGCGCTACGAGGAAGAGCGTCGCACCTTCGACAAGGTGGACATTGGCCCGCTCATCCAACTGCACATGACGCGCTGCATCCTCTGCTACCGTTGCGTCTATACCGCCGACCAGCTCACCGACGGCCGCGTCCACGGCGTGCTGGGCCGGGGCGACGCTTCGGAAATCGGCACCTACATCGAGAACATCATTGACAACGATTTCTCCGGCAACGTGATTGACGTGTGCCCCGTGGGCGCCCTCACCGACAAAACCTGGCGCTTCAAGCAGCGCGTGTGGTTCACGAAGCCCGTGAACGCGCACCGCGACTGCGAAACCGACCAATGCGCCGGCCGCGTAACCCTGTGGTACAAAGGCCCGGAAGTGCTGCGCGTAACCGGCCGCAAAGACGAAAACGGCGAGGTGAAAGAGTGGATTTGCAACACCTGCCGCTTCGACAAAAAGGAAACGACGGACTGGACCATCGAAGGCCCGGCCCCCGTGGACCGCTCGTCGGTGGTGTCGGCCAACCACTACGAGCTGCCCGTCCTCAACCAGCAGGTCATTGCCGATATGCCCGCCAGCACGGTGCGCGAGTTGGCCCAAAATCCGCCGCTGAAGCTGGGCGGACTGAATGGGTAATTTTAGTTGTTTCTTGTTGCTCGTTTCTTGTTTCTTGTTGTCCTTGAACCATTAAACCGCCCCCGAACAAGAGACAAACAACAAGAAACAAGCAACACACATGACACTTCCCGCACTGGGTTGGCAAGGTCTGGTCATCTTCGCCGTTTTTGGGCTTTCGCTGCTCATCGCCACTTATTCGACTTACGCCGAGCGCGTAATTGCGGCCTTTTTGCAAGACCGCGTGGGGCCGGACCGCGCCGGGCCGTTTGGCTTGCTTCAACCGCTGGCCGATGCCGTGAAGATGTTCACGAAAGAGGAGTTTTTTCCGGGCGGGGCCAGCAAGGCGTTGTTTGTGTTCGGGCCATGCCTGGCGATGGTGACGGCGCTGATGTCGTCGGCGGTCATTCCGTTCGGCAACGTGCTGCAATTTGGCGATACCGTGGTGCATTTACAGGGCATCGAAATCAACGTCGGAATGCTGTACGTTTTCGGTATGGTGTCGCTGGGCGTGTACGGCATTATGATTGGCGGCTGGGCCTCGAACAACAAATTTTCGCTGCTGGGTGCCATCCGGGCAGCTTCGCAAAACATTAGCTACGAGCTGGCTATGGGCCTGGCCCTGATTGCAGTGCTGATGATTTCGGGCACGCTGTCGCTGCGCGAAATCACGCTGCAACAGTCGTCGGAAGGTGCCTTCGTGTGGCGCGACATCTTCAACTGGAACATCATGAAGCAGCCGCTGGGCTTCATCATTTTCCTGGTCTGCGCCTTCGCCGAAACCAACCGCACACCCTTCGATTTGCCCGAGTGCGAAACCGAACTGGTGGGCGGCTACCACACCGAATACAGCTCCATGAAACTGGGCCTGTACCTGTTTGCCGAGTACATCAACATCTTTGTGGCTTCGGCCGTGATGAGCGTACTTTACTTTGGGGGCTTCAACTTCCCGTTTCAGTACGACCTGCGTAACTGGCTGGTGTCGGCACAGGGCTTGGAACTGGTGACGGCCCAAAACATCATCACGCTGGTGGGCGTGGCCGGGCTGTTTGGCAAAATCTTCGCCTTCATCTTCTTTTTCATGTGGATACGCTGGACGCTGCCGCGCTTTCGCTACGACCAACTCATGCGTCTGGGCTGGACGATTTTGATTCCGCTGGCCATCTTCAATATTCTGCTGACGGGCGGCTTGATTACGTTCGGGATTATCAAGTAACTATTACCGATTACTTCCGAAACCGCGACCAGAACAATAAGCTATGCAAGCCCTCAGCACCCGCGCCAAAGTCCTCGAAAAGAAGCCCATGACCTTGGCCGAACGGGCCTACCTGCCCGCCATTTTCCAGGGCCTGAGCATCACGATGCGGCACTTCTTCATGAAGAAAGCCACCATTCGCTACCCCGAGGAAACGCGGCCGTTTTCGCCGGTTTTCCGGGGGCTGCACGTCCTGAAGCGCGACGAGCAGGGGCGCGAGCGTTGCACGGCCTGCGGCCTGTGCGCCGTGGCCTGCCCCGCCGAAGCCATCACGATGGTGGCCGGCGAGCGCAAGAAAGGCGAGCAAAACCTCTACCGCGAGGAGAAGTACGCTATCAGCTACGAAATCAATATGTTGCGCTGCATTTTCTGCGGCCTCTGCGAAGAAGCCTGCCCGAAAGCCGCCATCTACTTGCAAGCCGACAAAATTGCCCCGCCCCGCTACGAGCGCGACGAATTCATCTACGGCAAGGACCGGTTGGTGGAAGCCGTCGCGCCCGAAACGCGCTCGAAGCGCGGCATTCAGCTAACGCCGGAGCAAGCCGCCAAATTGAAAACGCAGCTTGCCTAATTCCCCTTCTAAATGTCTCTTTTTCTTTTTCTTTCCTTTGTGGGGTTGTTGAGCGCCTTGGGTGTAGTGTTGGCTAAAAACCCGGTACACAGTGTGTTGTTCCTCATTCTGACGTTCTTCAC
>JANYFQ010000676.1 GCA_025362615.1 Hymenobacter sp.
CCGCTTACCGCCCCCGCCCCATGAACATCCTGCGCCACATCGACCTGCACCGCGTCTTTTTTATCGACATTGAAACCGTGCCCGGCCACGCCACCCACGACGAGCTCTGCGACGTGAAGCGCCCGCTCTGGGAGCGGTTCAGCACCTCGCGCCACCACCGCGAAGTAGCCGCCGGCAAAACCCACCCCGAACTCTATGAGAAGGCCGGGCTCTACGCCGAGTTTGGCAAAATCGTGTGCATCTCGGTGGGCAAATTCTACCCCCGGCCCGACGGCACGCTCGAGTTCAAGGTCAAGTCCTTCGCCGGCGACGACGAGTGCGAGGTCCTCGGCGGCTTTGCCCGGCTCCTCGGCGAAGCCCGCCCCTACGGCTCGAAGCTGCCCACGGCCAGCACCCTGCGCCAGCACGACGACCCCCGTCAGGTGGGCCACTACCTCTGCGCCCACAACGGCCGCGAGTTCGACTACGGCTTCCTGGGCCGCCGGATGCTCATTTGCGGGCAGCCCATCCCGCCCATGCTCGACGTGGCCGGCTACAAGGGCTGGGACCTGCCCCACCTGCTCGACACGATGGAACTCTGGAAATTCGGCGACTTCAAGGGCAGCATCACCCTGCCCTTGCTGGCGGGCGTCTTCGGCATCCCGTCGCCGAAGGACGACATCAACGGCGCCGAAGTCGGCCCCACCTACTGGGTCGGCAAAGACCTGGGCCGCATCGTCACCTACTGCCAAAAAGACGTCATCACCACGGCCCGCATCTTCCTGCACTACCTCAACCAGCAGTCGCTCTGGCCCGACGTAGACGTGACGCTGCTGCCCTGGCCCGCCGCGCCCGAACCCAGGCTGCGCGTGGCGTAAGCCGCCAAACGCTGTTTCCGCGCTACCTTGCGCGGCATGAAGCGTCCTTTTCTCCCCTTCCTCTGCCTCCTCGCCGCCACCCCGGCGCTGGCCCAAACGCCCGTATCCGGCCCCGCCTTCGTCCGCGACAGCCTGGCCACTTACGTCCAGCGCGGGCTGAAGCTCTGGAATATTCCCGGCCTGGCCGTCACAGTCGTGAAGGACGGCAAAGTCGTCGTCAGCCAGGGCTTTGGGGTGAAGGAAGCCGGCCAGCCCGCGCCCGTCGATGCCAACACCTTGTTTTTGATTGCCTCCAACTCCAAGCTCTTCACCGGCACGGCCCTGGCGCAGTTGGAGGAGGAGAAAAAGCTGACCCTCGACGACCCCATCCGCAAGTACCTGCCCACCTTCCGGCTCTACGATTCCACGGCCACGCGCCTCGTCAGCATCCGCGACGTGCTGGGCCACAAGCTCGGCACGAAGACGTTTCAGGGCGATTTCACGTTCTGGAACTCCACCCTGAGCCGCGCCCAAATCATCGACAAAATGCGCCTGCTCAAGCCCAGCGCCCCGTTTCGGCAAACCTACGGCTACTGCAACGCGGGCTTCCTGACGGCCGGCGAAATCATCCCCGTCGTCGACGGCGGCCGGAAGTGGGAAGACTGGGTGCAGCAGCGCCTGCTCACGCCCCTGGGCATGGCCAACACCTACCCACTTTCGGCCGGGGCCGGGCAGCGGCCCAACGTGGCGCAGCCCTACACCACCGCCTTCGGCCCCCTCACCAAGCTGCCGTTTGACGAAGTGGACAACTTCGGCCCCGCCGCCAGCCTCGTGTCCAGCGTGAACGACCTGGGCCACTGGCTCCTTTTTCAGCTCGACAGCGGGCGCTACCAGGGGCAGCGGGTGTTGCCCTGGGCCACGCTGCGCCGCACCCGCGCCGGCAACACGCTGGTGGGCGCGGGCAAAAACCCGCTCTTCCCCAGCCACTTCCGCACCTACGGCCTCGGCCTCTTCGCCACCGACTACAACGCCCGCCAGGTGTTCTGGCACACCGGCGGGGCCAACGGCTTCGTGACCAACACCTGCTTCGTGCCCGAAGAAAACCTGGGCCTCGCCGTGCTCACCAACCAGGACAATCAGTCGTTTTTTGAAGCCCTCCGCTACCAAATTCTAGATGCCTACCTCGGCGTGCCCTACCGCGACCGCAGCCGCCAGCTCTGGAACCTCGGCACCGCCGGCCGCGCCGCCGCCACCGCCGACGTGGCTGCCCTCGCCGCCCGCGCTACCGCCGGCCGCAAAGCCAAACCCGCCCGGCCCCTCGCCGCCTACACCGGCACCTACCAGCACCCGCTCTACGGCCCCCTCAGCATCAGCGCCGCGCCCAAAAGCAAGCAGCTCCAAGTCAGCTTCCCCCTGCACCCCAAACTCAGCGCCACCCTCGATTACCTCGACGGCGACACCTTCCGCCTCACCTACTCCAACGCCGCCTACGGCATCTTCGCCGCGCCGTTTACGGTCGAAAACGGAGCAGTGAAATCCATCGAAATCAAGGTGAACGACGGGCTGGAGCAGGACGCTTACGTGTTCGGGCGGTAAGGCAATGCGTCCCCATCGTGCTACGGCAAAATATTGCCGATTTCTACCAGTGGTTCGCCTGCTGCCAGTAGCTCAATTGCGGCGGGCAGCGTGGCCCGCAGCACTTGTTGCAGCCGTTCGTTGGAGGTGTTGCCGCACGTCAGCCACAGCACTTGCGGCGGCGGGCCAAAACGGCCGAGCAACTGCAAGAAGTCGGCATCTTTGGTGAGAACCGCCGCGCCTGCCGCTTTGGCTGCCTGAAAAATTTGCTCGTCTTCCGCATCCCGCAACCCCAATGCTCGCAATGGCACCGCCTGAATTTTAAAATTTCAGGAAATCCAGGCCGCTACAAGGGGCGAGAGCTGGGCATCAATCCACAGCGTCACGCGGCGAGGCGTGGATAGTCAATCTGCCGCGCCGCGTAGTGCAAGGCGGCTTGCAAATCCTCGGCTTCCAAGTCGGGCATTTCGGCCAGAATCTGTTCGGCCGTCAAGCCGTTGGCAAAGAGTTGCAGCACATCGGCCACGCGGATGCGCATCCCCCGGATGCAGGGCCGCCCGCCGCACTGACGGGGGTTGGTGGTAATACGAGAAGCCGTGATTTCCATGCGGCGAAGGTAGCGCGGGGGCGAGACTTTGGCAGCGCTGTACCACCAAGCACAGCTTGGTGGTACAGCCGTTCACAGCCTACAACGTCGCCATGTCAATCACAAACCGGTACTTCACATCGCCTTTCAGCATCCGCTCGTAGGCTTCGTTGATGTCTTTGATGGCAATGAGTTCGATGTCGGACATGAGGTTGTGCGCGGCGCAGAAGTCGAGCATTTCCTGGGTTTCGGCAATGCCGCCGATGAGCGAGCCCGCAATGCGGCGGCGCTTGCCAATGAGGCTGAAGGCGGGAATTTGCGGGGCCTCGGGCGGCACGCCGAGCAGTATCATGGTGCCGTCGCGGCGCAGCAGGCCCAGGTAGGCGGCCAGGTCGAGCGGGGCCGACACGGTGTTGATAATGAAGTCGAAGGAATTGGCGGCGGCCTTGAGTTGGGCAGCGTCCTTCGTCACCACAAACTGGTGGGCACCCAGGGCTTTGGCATCGGCCTCCTTGCCGGGCGAAGTGCTGAGAACGGTGACTTCGGCCCCCATTGCGGCGGCTATTTTGACGGCCATGTGGCCCAGCCCGCCCAGGCCCAGCACGGCCACCCGGTGCCCCGCCCCCACGCCCCACTGCCGCAGCGGCGAGTAGGTGGTGATGCCCGCGCAGAGCAGCGGCGCCACCCGCGCCAAATCGAGGCCGGCCGGTACGCGCAGGGTGTACTTTTCGTCCACCACCACCTGGTTCGAGTAGCCGCCGTAGGTGGGGCGGCCGGTGCCGGGCTCGCGCCCGCCGTAGGTGCCCACCATGCCGGTGGTTTCGCAGTATTGCTCCAGGCCCTCCTGGCAGCTCGGGCAGGTGCGGCACGAGTCCACCATGCAGCCCACGCCGGCCGCGTCGCCGACTTTAAAGTTCTTGACTTCAGGACCCACGGCCTGCACGTAGCCCACAATTTCGTGGCCCGGCACCATCGGAAACTGGGCCCCGCCCCACTCGTCGCGCACCTGGTGCAGGTCGGAGTGGCACACGCCGCAGTAGGCAATTTCGATGAGCACGTCGTGCGGGCGCAGGTCGCGGCGCTCGAAGGCGAAGGGGGCAAGCGGGGCGCGGGCGGCGGGAGCCGCGTAGGCTTTGGTGGGGAGCATGGGCTGTGTTATTTGCTGGTAAAAAGAGAGCTGACAAAGTTATTCAGCAAGTCGGGTTTGGTGCGGG
>JANYFQ010000683.1 GCA_025362615.1 Hymenobacter sp.
CGACGCCGGCAGGCAGCCACGGCCGCCGCCGGGGCACCACAAAAAGCCCCCGCACGGCCCCAATAGGGCAATACGGGGGCTTTTTGCGGCGGCGGCAGCCGGCGGCGGAGCCGGGGCCTACGCGGCCACCGGCTCGTCCATCATGCGGGTGAGGCGGCGGTAGATGAAGAAGAGGATGATGGAAGCAGCGGCGCTCAGGACCACAAAAATCATGAAGAAGCTGTAGAGGCTCGTGATTTGGATGCCCAGGAAGGAGGGCCACTGGTACGGGATTTCGAGGCCCTTGAGCTTGGCTACCACGTCGGCCGTGGCCTGGCCGGCGTTGTTGAGGATGTTGGGCAGGTTGATGCCCGCGTCGGCGGCTTTTTTGAACTCGCCGGGGCCGGGCGGGTACAGGCCCGAGAGCACGCCGGCCAGCTTGTTGCCGGCGGCGGTGGCCAGAAACCACACGGCCATCAGCAGCGAGGCCAGGCGGGCGGGGGCCAGCTTGTTCACCAGCGCCAGGCCGATGGGCGACAGGCACAGCTCGCCGAAGGTTTGGAGCAAGTACATGGCAATGAGCCAGAACATACTCACTTTGGTGCTGGCATCGACGCCCTTCACACCGAAGGCAATGACGAGGTAGCTGATGGCCAGAAACATGAGGCCGATGGACATTTTGAGCGGCGACGACGGCTCGAAGCCGCGCTTGCCCATCCACGTCCATAGCACGGCGAACACCGGCGCGAAAGCAATGATGAACAAGGCATTGGCCGACTGAAAGTACGAGGCTGGCACGACGGTGCTGCCCAGGTTGCGGTCGGTTTGCTCGTCGGCGAAGAAGGTGAGCGAGGCCCCGGCCTGCTCGAAGGCGCCCCAGAAGAAAATCACAAAAAAGCTGAGGATTAGGATGACGTAGATTTTCTCCTTCTCGCGGCTGGTCAGGGACTTATCCGAGAGCACAATCAGGGGCATCACAATCATGGCGGTGAACACCACGGCCCCAATCCAGTCGTAATTCATGAGCCAGGCGATGGCGGCGTACACTACTACGGCCAGGCCGGTAATGGCCCCCATGCCCAGGCCCCCGGAGGTGGCGGCGGGCGCGGCAATGGTTTCGGCCCGCACCGGGGCATCGGTGCCCACGGGCACCACCGGCGAGGCGGCCACGGTGCGCTCGGGCCGGGCACCCAGCGGGGCACCGTCGGAGGTGACGACGTACTTGTTTTTCAGCAACTCGAAGGTGAGGCTGCCGATGAGCATCCCGATACCGGCGGAGAGGAAGCCCCACTTAAAGTCGGCGGGGTTGCCGGTGTCGCCGAGGGTGCCGCAGACCAGGGGCGAAAAGAACGCGCCCAGGTTGATGCCCATGTAAAAGATGGTGTAGGCCGCATCAATGCGCTTGTCGCCCTTGGGGTAGAGCGAGCCCACCATGCTGGAAATGTTGGGCTTGAAAAAACCGTTGCCGAAAATCAGAAAGCCCAGGCCCAGAAAAAACAAGCCCAGTTGCGCCCCCGACGGGCCGGTTTGGCCGGCCATATACATACTGGCCGAGCCGAAAAGCGCAAACTGACCCATTGCCATCAGCAGGCCGCCCACCAGGATGCTGCGGCGGTTGCCCCAGTAGCGGTCGGCCACGTAGCCGCCCAGCAGCGGCGTCAGGTACACCAGCGAAGTGTAGTTGCCGTAGATGAGGGAAGATGTTTCTTTGCTCATTATCAGCGCCTTCACCATGTAGAGCGCCAGCAGGGCACGCATACCGTAATAGCTGAACCGCTCCCACATTTCGGTGGTGAAGAGGACATAGAGGCCCGTAGGGTGGCCGGTGTCGGGAGTGTGCGCGGGCGCGGCGGTAGCCGTTTGCATGGGCGGGGGTTGGGGGTAAAAAGGTAAAGAATAACCCGCACCGGGCCGGCAATTGGAGCCGCACGGGGCAGTTTTGGTCGGGTAAAGCTAAACACGTTTCGGCAGTATGACCCGAATGTGCCCAAAAATTTCTCGTTCCGCAATCGTTTGGGGAGCGGACGGTTCGTAATTTTGCAGCGCACTTCACTCCCACCCAACACTGGTCCTTTAATTTTTCACCCCCGTTTGTCCATGCCCGATACTTCCGCCGCCGCCGTACTTGCTCGCCTCCAGCCCCTGGGTTTTACCACTGCCCCGGCTGCTGTTCACCTCAACCTGCCGCCCGCCGCGCTCATCGAAGAAGCCCTGCGCCGGGGCGAAGGCCAACTCACCGACAACGGGGCGCTGATGGCCGACACCGGGGCCTTCACCGGCCGCTCGCCCAAAGACCGGTTTGTGGTGCAGGACGAAAACACCGCCGACAGCGTGTGGTGGGGCGACATCAACATCCCGTTTGCGCCCGCCAAGTTTGACGCGTTGCACCAGAAAATGCTGGCCTACCTGGCCGACAAAGAGGTGTTTGTGCGCGAAGCCTACGCCGGGGCCGACCCCACCTACCAGCTCAAGCTGCGCGTGGTGAACGAGATGGCCTGGCACAACTTGTTCTGCTACAATATGTTTCTGCGGCCCGCCGCCGGGGCTGATACCGCCTGGGCACCCGATTTCAGCATCATCTGCGCCCCCGGCTTCGAGGCCGACCCGGCCGTGGACAGCACCCGGCAGGCCAACTTCGCCATCATCAACTTCACCAAAAAGATGATTCTGATTGGCGGCACGGGCTACGCCGGTGAGATGAAAAAAGGCATTTTCGGGGTGCTGAACTACTTGCTGCCCCACGAGCACAACACGCTGCCCATGCACTGCTCGGCCAACGTGGGCGAGGCCGGCGACACGGCCGTGTTTTTCGGCCTCTCGGGCACGGGCAAAACCACGCTCTCGGCCGACCCCAACCGCGGCCTCATCGGCGACGACGAGCACGGCTGGACCCCGGAAGGCGGCATTTTCAACTTCGAGGGCGGCTGCTACGCCAAAGTCATCGACCTGAGCCGCGAGAAGGAACCCCAAATCTGGGACGCCATCCGCTTCGGGGCCATTGTGGAAAATACGCGTTTCGTGCCCGGCACCCACACCGTGGACTACGCCAACAAATCGGTGACGGAAAACACCCGCACGGCTTACCCGATTGACTTCATCGACAACGCCGTGGAGCCGTCGGTGGGCACAACGCCGAAAAACATTTTCTTCCTCACCGCCGATGCTTTCGGGGTGCTGCCACCCATCAGCCGCCTGGACAAGAGCCACGCCATGTACTTGTTCATGTCGGGCTACACGGCCAAAGTGGCCGGCACCGAAATGGGTGTCACGGAGCCACAAACCACGTTTTCGGCCTGCTTCGGGGCGGTATTCCTGCCGCTGCACCCCACCAAATACGCCGAAATGCTGGGCCGCAAGATGGACGAGAACCCCGATATCAACGTCTGGCTCATCAACACCGGCTGGACCGGCGGCAGCTACGGCACCGGCTCGCGCATGAAGCTGGCCTACACCCGCGCCATGATTACGGCCGCCCTCAACGACCAGCTCGACGCGGTGCGCTTCAACAAGCACCCCATTTTTGGGGTCGAAGTGCCCGGCGCGGTGCCCGGCGTGCCCACCGAAATCCTGGACCCGCGCAACACCTGGGCCGACAAGGCCGCCTACGACCGCACGGCCGCCAGCCTGGCCGAGAAGTTCGTGAAGAATTTCGAGAAGTACGCCGACTTTGCGAACGAAGAGATTTTGGCCGGAGCGCCGAAGGTAGCGGCGGAGGTGGCGGTTTAACCTCACCACTGAGTTCTTAAGCAATTATTCTAGAAGCCCCATCGAATTGCATCGGTGGGGTTTTTTAGCGCCTTGTCGTAGGAAAATTGGGCTCTAAAACACTCCGGCTGATTATCCCACCACGTAAGAATACGCTGCCGCGCTTCGCCGGAAGTGCAAACACGAAGTCCTGAGCCTTCAACTGTGTATTGTATTCTGCTCTCGCTCATATTATCCAGAAAAGTCTTTATCGACAAGCGCTTACCTCCCACACCTACGCAGTTTTCGCACCCGAATTCAGTACTCCAGTTTCCCCAAAACTGCCGGGCTGATAAAAGCGAATCATCAATTTGAACTTCTGAGATATTTAGCGCTCTGATGGATTTTAAAATCCCTAATATCTGGGCATCTTGTGGGTTCATTTCGTGACGAGCAGCCGCAGCTTGCCTTTCTTGTCTGCTAAAATGCATTACTTTTGGGTACTCAAATGAAACATTACCAATTTTCTTAGAAAGTTCCTGTTGAATTGGCAGACCGGTGATGCTGTGGTGTTTCAGGGCATTTACCAGTACCCAACCGTTGCTGGATGTCTTCCGCAGGTTAGCAAACAACGCCGTTACATCCGACTGCCAAGGGTCACGCATCAGCAAACGTATAGCTTCGCTACCTACTTGCTGGTCAGCAAGTAATGATAATAATGCTTGGCGGGCTTTCTTGTTGGTGAATTCTTCGTAAAAGCGGCCGGCTACTATGCTGTTTATTCCTATTAGGTGGAGGGTATAAACGACACCGTACTTGCCGTGTGGGTTGGCAGATGTGTTCAGAAACCGTATCAGCGGCTCAACCGCAGCTTCGCCATGAGCGGCAATCGAATACATATCGTCGGTGTAGCCGATGAAATAAGCTTTGCCTGTTTCGACAAAAAACCACTTACGATTGAGACGGTAAATTAGCGTATCCAGAGCGGTTACAGTATCAATAGGAACTTCCATTCCGGAACCTTCGGTTGGCCGGTGCGCGTATTTGCCTTTGGGCAACGGGTTGGAAGAAACATCATTACTGACGGAAGATGACTTCAAAGATACTTGTGGCCGGTACGTGGGCGAACAACCAGTTACAACCAGTAACATCGCCAGTAAAACTAGTGCTGGGTACTCGTACATTATTTCAATCAACGATTATTACAGCCATTATCACACCTCGGGATTTCGTTGAATTTCTTAGTTCTGGGCGCAGCAACGCTATACAAACGCATTTTAGGACATAAATTATCCATTCAGACACAAAAACGGGTGGCCCGCGTTGCCGCCTGTCACCCATTTAGCTTAGGGTCTGGATTATATTTTCAACTCAGCCAGCGCCGTGGTGGGTCGCTGCTGCTTGAGCGTTCGGTTCAGCGCCGAAGGTGTGGCGAAGGTGAAATCAGTGTGGGCCATGCGGTAAAAGGATGGGCTTGCTCAACGTACGCCAGCGGCCGCTGCCCGCGCCCCATCAATCACGCTCTGCAACACGCCCAGTAGCTTGCCGGGGTCGCTGATGAGGTAGCGGGTTTCGTCGAAGACGAACTCGTTGGCCTCGAAGCGCAGGAAGCGCCACTCCACACCCGTGGTGGAACAACCGTAGAGGGTTTTGATGGGCTTTTTTTCGCGTTCGTTGAGGCGCGAGGCCCCAATGAGCTGGGCGGCGCACTGCACGGTACCGTACTCGACATCCTGCTTCTTGGCTTCGGTGATGCAGAAGATAGGAGCTTTGACAAAATCCTGCAAGCGACTGAAGGATAGAATGAAATCACATTCACCATTGAGGCCATGCGCAGGCTCGACATCTAGGTTGGCCCCCGAGATGATAGCGAAGTCGTTGTCGTTGCGCCGGGCCAACTCCAACAAAACGGGGCTGACCAAACGCTCGGAACGCGACTTTTCGCTGCCAAAACCCGCCTTGTTGGCTATACTCAACGAGTCAATCAGCCACAGGCTTGGCTCAAGGGCCGGCACATCGGGAAACAGCGCCGCACCCTTGACCTCAACGCCAAAATCGGCACTCAAACGCTCAAGGGTAAAATCGCCGTAGGCCATGGGAGGGGGGGGTGAAAGTAAGTTTCCCAAAAATACGACCTGTGGCTGGTTAGCGGCCATCCCGCAACCAATTGGTCGCTACGGGTCCAGTCGCTTGGGCTTGCTGCCACGCAAGGGTTTGGTCATATTGGCAGCCATGGCCGAGAGCATGGCGTTGATGTCGAAGGGAACGGCCGGCGGGCGGGGCTGCCGGGCAGCCTAGGCTTGGATTTGAGCCAAGTAGGCATCTTCTTCGGCCACGATTTCGGGCAGCAGTGCCAGGTCGTGGTTGAAGGAGTCGAGGTCGAATTCTTCGGGGTCGAGCTTGCCGGAACCGGCGAATTCGCTGGGCAGGCGCTTGCGGGTGCCGGCGGCTTTCTCGGCCAGGGCATCGAGCAGCGTGGCGTAGCCCCAGATGCCGCCGATGTCTTCGGGCGGGGCAGCGCGGCGGCCGGCCAGGCAGCGCACGGGCGGCGCGGGGGTGTTGGGGGCCAGCGGGGTTACGCCTTCGACCACGATTTGGTGTTCCCAATTGTCGCCGAAATCATAGACGTAGGTGAGCTTGGCCTTGGGGGCGTTCAGCACGGCCGCCAGGGCAACGGTGCGCGGGTCTTGCTGCCACTCGGGCATATTGTCCTCGTCGCCGGGCATGACGGGGGGCGAGCCGGTGAGGAAGTCGAAAGGCGTACCGCGGCCGGTCCGAAACTCGAAGAGATGACTGTTTTCCCAGTCAAACAAAATCTGCATCACGAAGTGGAACTCCCAGAACGTGAGCGTGTCGGGCACCGTTACGCGCCGCCAGATGGGCGGCTTGATGCCGTAGAGCGTTGCTTTGAGGGTCAGCAGGTTGGCCATTGTAGGGCGTAATTGAGGCGGACACGAGCCCGAGAATACTGCGCCGTGCCCGAACTTCGCCCGCTATGCTCACCTGTTACGCACCCGACCTCGCCCCCAATCAAACTACCTACCTGCTTTCGGAAGACGAAAGCAAGCACGCCGTGCGCGTGTTGCGCTTGGGCGCGGGCACGGCCATCGAGCTGCTCGATGGCCGCGGCGGGCGCTACGCCGCCACCATTGCCGAGGCCAACCCCAAGCGTTGCCGGCTGCACCTTACAGCCCACGAGCAGGTGCCGCCCCGCCCCTATTTTGCCCACGTGGCCGTGGCACCCACCAAAAACCTCGACCGCATGGAGTGGTTCGTGGAAAAAGCCGTGGAGATTGGTGTCGAGCGCCTGAGCTTCCTGCGCTGCGCCCGCTCCGAGCGCCGGGAGCTGAAGCTGGAGCGGCTGGAAAAAATTGCCGTCAGCGCCCTCAAGCAGTCGGGGCAGGCGTGGCTGCCGCAGCTCGATGAAATGCAGGATTATGCCGCCTTCGTGCAAGCCCTGCCCAGCCCCGCCCATACCTACGTCGCCCACCTCGCCGACGACGAGCGCACGGCCCTGGCGGCCCTGGCTGGCAACGGCCCCGGCGGTTGCGTACTCATCGGCCCCGAGGGCGATTTCACGCCCGCCGAAATTGCCTTGGCGCGGGCGGCCGGGGTGCGCCCCGTCACGCTCGGCCACTCGCGGCTGCGGACCGAAACGGCGGCGCTGGCGGCGGTTTTTACAATGCGGCTGGGGCGCTGATATGCACAACTGAACAATTGGGGCCGGGTTGGCGGCCGGCCACGCACCCAACCCCCACGAACCCCGGCCGCAGCGGCGGTTGTTTCTTTGTACCGCACCACGTTCTAAAGTGGTGCCCGCCTTCTCATGCTCCGAACCGTCCTTTTCGCCACTGCGCTGCTCCTGACCTTGATGGCCGCTGCTCCCGCCGCTCCGAGCTTCCGCATCGCCAAGCTGCACTACGGCGGCGGCGGCGACTGGTACGCCAACAAAACCAGCCTGCCCAACCTCATCCGCTTCTGCAACCAGAGCCTCAAGGCCAACATCGCCCCCGACGAGGCCACCGTCGAACTCGACGCACCCGAACTCCTCACCTACCCCTTTGTCCACATGACGGGCCACGGCAACGTGAGCTTCAGCGGCACCGAGGCCCGCAACCTGCGCCGCTACCTCACCGGCGGCGGCTTCCTGCACATCGACGACAACTACGGGCTGGATAAATTCATCCGCCCCGAAATGAAGAAGGTATTCCCCGAACTGGAGTTCATGGAACTGCCCTACTCCCACCCCATCTACCACCAGAAATACCAGTTCCCCAGGGGCTTGCCCAAGGTACACGAACACGAAGGCAAGCGGGCGCAAGGCTTCGGGCTGCTGTACAAAGGCCGGCTTGTGTGCTTCTACAGCTTCGAGTGCGACCTCGGCAACGGCTGGGAAGACCAGGGCACCTACCCCGAGGACTCGCCCGCCACCCACGAGGCAGCCCTGAAGATGGGTGCCAACCTGGTGAGCTACGCCGTGAGCGAATAGCTACTTTTACGCGACGACAGCACCAACCCTCAGCCCCGTTTCGGATGAAGCGCTACCTGCTCAACCAAGCCGACCAGTCGAATAAATTCTGGCACCTCGAAACCGACGGCGAACGCCTGCACGTCCACTACGGCCGCGTTGGCACCCAGGGGCAGCGCCAAACCAAAGCCTTCGCCGACGCCGCCCGTTGCGAACAAGAGGCCCAAAAGCTAGCGAACGAAAAACTCCGCAAAGGCTACGCCGACTACGCACCCGACGCGCCCGTGCCGGAAAAAGCGGCGGTGCTCAACCCAATTGCGCAGCGCCTGGCCTACTACGTGCAGCTGGGGCTGCAAACGCAAGCCCAAATTCTGGAGCGAATCGACCTGGACGTTTTCGAGGGCGACCTGTCGGAACACGACGACAGCGGCGAATTCGACCCGGTTGATTTTTTCGACCGCCGTTTCGACGGCGACTCGGAGCGCTTCGGCCGCTGGCTGGCCCAGCAATTGGCGGCGCAGTTGGCGCAACAGCGGCAACGTGAGGCCAGCTTTCCGGCCCCGACCGATTTCGAGCGGTTGGCGCGGGCCTTTGCCGCCTTGCGGACGCAGGGTTTCGTGGCCCTGCACCTGGCCACCGACACCTGGAGCGGCGGCCTGGAGATGGCGGGGAGCCGGGCGCACGACCAGCCCGGCGCCAACGCCTACTGTTTTTACCACGAACAGGCCGTGCGCGACCTCACCGCGCCCTTCGACCTGCACCTGTATTTTGGCATTCTGAACGGCCCCTTCCCCGCCGACGAAACCGCCACGCAGGCCGCCGGCCAACGGGTGTTGGCGGCCCTGGCGGCCGAGGGCCTGCGCCCGGCCTGGGGCGGGGCCGCCGACCAAAGCATTCAACTGCCGCAGTTCGTCTGGCAAAAGCGCTTCGACGGGGCCGACTGGGTGCGGGCCGAGCCGCCGCTGCCAGCTTTGGCGGCGGGGGCAGCGGCTCCATCTATGGTACCCGCCGTGGTGCCGGCCGCAGCGGCGGCAGCCACCGCGCCGTCCGGCCCCCGGCTGCGGGGCGAGCTGCTGGCCGGCAAGCGGGTGCGGCTGTTGCCGGAATTTAAGAAGTCGGTGCTGGGTTCGCGGGCCGTGCAACAGCAACTGCTCGAGGCCCACGGGGCCACGGTGTTGCCGCCCAGTGCCCGCCACGAACCCTGCGATTTTTACCTGGGCACCACCACTTTTACCGCGCCCTACGCTGGCTGGTGGGCCAGCGCCCCCACCGTGTTCGAGGAAGATTTGCTGCTGGAGCCGGTCGTTGTGCCCTCCGCCGCGTTTGCAGGGCTGCGGGCGCAGCTGCGGGCCTTGTTCGGGTACCTGCTGTTTCATCCCAACATTGTGGTGACGGATTTTTCGCTGGGCACCCCGCTTACCGAAGCCGACTTGGTGCGCTTCGAGAAAAAGCTGGGCCGCCCGCTGCCCGGCTTGCTGCGGGCCTTCTACCAGCAGGTGGGCGAGCTGCGCCTGCTGTGGGCCTACCGCATCTCCCACAAGACGCTGGCCCTCGTCACTTCGGGCTGGAACCGCGACCTGCACGACAACCACGAAGGCAACATTCAGCTACTGCCCCTGCGCGAGGTGCTGTTCGGCGACTGGTTCGGCAAGAAAGTAAACTACTATTTTGCCCTGGCCCCCACGCAACGCATTCTGGACTATTACACTGAATACCACATGATGGCCCTGGAGCTGGCCGGCTCCGACGACGACCCGCTGCTGTACCTGGGCAACGACCACGGCGTGCGTTTCGACGAACACCTGCCCATCCGCTTTTCCGACTACCTGAGCCTGGCCCTGGCCACCGGCGGCTGGCGCGGCCGCACGGCGCACTTCGCCCAAACCAGCTACGGCCGCTCGGCCGACGACCGCCCCCCCGTGCTCGCGGGCCTGGCGCAGCAGCCCCCGCCCCACCCCTACGCCTACGATTTCGTCAGCCGCGAGCCGGAGCAACCCGACGCGGTAAACGGCGACGCCTACAACGCCTTGCTGGCCCACTACGCCCATGCCGGCCTGGAAGGGCACTTTTTTGGCCTGCTCGAACAGGTCGTGACGCACAACGGCATTTCGCTGGCCGCTTACGAGGCCGCCCGCCTCAGCTACAACCCCTACTTCGACACCCCGCGCTACGCCGCCCTGCGTGCCCGCCTGGGCCTGACCGCCCCGGCCCCCACCGGTGCCACGCCGCCGCAGGCCGTGCTCACGCAGTTCGAGTCGCCGTTTCGCTTCGCCGATTCGGCCCTGAAGGGGGCCTTCGAAATCCGCAACACGCGGGGCACCGACCTGCACATTCTGGGCTACACGCTGGATTTTGTAACCTGGGCCGGGCCGCAGCGGCTGGTGCTGCAAACCGACGACTCCGACCAGTACGCCGCCCGCTTCCAGCCCGTAACCGACGGCACGTTTCTGTTTCTGACCCAAAAACACGGCGTCTGCATCGAAAAGCTCGACCTGTGCGCCTTTCCGCTCGTCGTGCCGCCCGGCGCGGCGCGTACCGTCCCCTTCTACCTCTACGACCTCGACCTGGCCGCCACCCTGGCCCCCCACGGCATTCACGACGCGACCTCGGCCCGCAAACGCGACGGGCGGGCGTTTCTGTCGCTGGAAGTGCGGCAGCCGGACGGGGCTGTTTTAGACGACTCCAAATCAGTAAAGCTGAAATAGCCAGGCCCGCACCGGCGAATAGCCGCAAGTCGGCTGCGACATTTGTCACTTTGCTGGGGCCGTGCCCTGGCCGGCATAGCCTTTGGGACCCCCGAACCAAAAAATCGGGGGGCCGTTACCGCACGCCCTGCGCCGGGAATTTGCCCGGGATGGTGCGGTAATACGCCTTTATTTTCTCCTCGTCGGCTTCGTAATTGCCAGTGGGATAAACGGCCCCGGCCACGCCAGCTTCCTTTTTGGCGTAATTGAGGTAGCCGAGCTGAATGGGCACGTTGGCCCCGACGGCGGCAAAATAATAGCCTTTGCGCCAGCGCGGCTGGTACTTGCGGGTGCCTTCGGGGGTGATGAGGATGACGAGCTCTTCGTGTTCGTTGAAGAGCTGTATCATGCCGTCCACCAAGCTGTTGTTCTTGCTGCGGTCCACGGCCAGGCCGCCAACGGAGCGCACCAGGCCACCGAGGAGCCAGTGCGTGGTCCACTCTTTTTTGACGGTGAAGCGCACATCCAAGTCCATGAGATAGAAGGCCCCACGGGCAAATATTAAATCCCAATTGCTGGTGTGGGGGGCCGCAATCATCATGCTCTTTTTGATGGACGGGTCGGCCACGGTGCCGAGTTTCCAGCCCGCCACCCAGAACACGAATTTGGCGATGTAGTACCAGGTGGTAGAGGTTTTGCGAGCCATATTTTTCTACTGAGTTTTGTGCAATGAGTGACTGAGTGAATGAACGAGGAAGTGAGTTAATAACTGCTGTTAAGCAGGCAATTTGAGTGTCCTGTGCTTCAGGTTGTTTCTCGTTTCTTGTTTCTTGTTTCTTGTTGCATTCGTGCCCCAAAAACCGCTCAAAAACGTCAAACGAGCAACAAGAAACGAGAAACAAGAAACAGACCGCGTAACATCAGTACTTCACTCCCTCGCTCAGTCACTCATTGAAAAGAGCAAACAGCGCGGGCGCTTGCTGAAGGGTGTAGCGGTAGCCGATTTCAAATAATTCGGGGCCGCGCTTGTAGCTGAGGGGGCGGTATTGTTGCAATTCGGGCGGCTCTAACAACAACTGGCACTGGGCTTTGCGGGGCGTCGTATTGGCGCTGATGGCCAGGTGCAAGGTACGTTCGATGAGGCGGCGCAGCGTGGGAATGCGGGCTTCGCGGTTGCGCGGGTTGCAATGTACGCCCACCACCGGCGCGGCGGGCGCGAAGGGCAGCAGCGGCTCGACGGGCAGGTTGTTGAGCAGGCCGCCGTCCACGAGTTGCCGCCCCTGGTACTCGACGGCGCGGTAGAGAATGGGCACCGCCGACGAGGCCAGCAACGGCGGCAGCAGCGGCCCGGAGTCGAAATAAACCGACTCGCCGGCCACCAAATCGGTGGCGACGAGCGTGAGCGGCAGGCGCAAATCGGCGAAGGTGAGGTGGCTGCCCAGGTGCCGGGCCAGGAGCTGCTCCACCGCTTCGAGCCCCAGCAGCCCCAGGCGGCTGAACACCGGCCGCGTAAGGCGCACGACGTTGGTAGCCAAGAACAAGCGCAGGATTTCGCGGGGCGGAAACCCCGCCGCGTAAAAAGCCGCCGCAATGGCCCCCGAACTCACCCCCGACAGCCGCCCCACGGGAATTTCCAGCTCATCAAGGGCCGCCAACACGCCCAAATGGGCAATGCCCCGCGCCCCACCGCCCGAAAGGGCCAAACTAAGGGTTGTTTCTTGTTTCTTGTTGCTTGTTTCTGGTTGCTCGAAATCGGCCTTCATGGAAGCTTGACGGTTATTTGGAACGAACTGAAACCGGAATTTCAAACAAAATCAACTCAGCGGTTTCAACAAGATAGGACTTACGCAAAAACCAGGGTCGGTTTTGCTAACTCGCGGTTCATGTACGCATCCAATAACCCTTGCTTGAGTTGATACACTGTTTTTTTGCTACTGTAGGCCAGGCTTTTGAGCCGTGTCCAGACGCGCAAGGCCA
>JANYFQ010000704.1 GCA_025362615.1 Hymenobacter sp.
GGGCTGCCACTGCCAGCCCTGCACCGGTGCGTTGGGGTAGGCGGCCGAGCTGCCGTAGTGGGTGCCTTGCAGGCGGGCTTCTACGGTGCAGTAGGGCAGCTGCAGGCTCAGGCCGGGGGCCACGTAGTAGCTGAACACCGAGTTATCGGGCGGCTGCGTGTTGCCGGCCCCGCCGTAGTGGCCCAGAAACCGCGTTTTGGCGATGCCGCCGGCCAGAAAGGGATACAGCAGCGCCCCCTGAATGCCCAGCCGGCGGTGGCCCGCGCTCAGGAAGCCCAGCGGCGCGTAGCCGCCGAGGTAGGTGTGGTTCACGCGCACGTCCTGGTAGGCCAGGCCCTGCATCTCGGGGTAGGCGGCGCGGCCGCGCATCGTGCCAATTTCGACAAAATAGTAGCGATAGTTGAGGCCCCGCCAGTCGGACCGGGCGGCCCGAAAGCCGGGGTTGGTGGGCGTGAAGGTGGCCAGGTTGAGGCCGCCCGAGGCCTTGGCCCAGCCCCTGGCCGTGAGGCGTTTCTGGGCCAGGGCGGGACGGCCAGCCCCCGCCAGCAAAACGGCCAGCAGCAGCAGGCGGGCAACGAAAGGGTAAGATGCAGTCATACAACCAACTAAAAACGGTGGGAAAAAGCAGCCGGAAACCGGGCCGCTCAGGGAATTACCTGGGTCGTGACGAAGGCCTGCGCCTGCATTCGGTGCCGGGTGCGGCCAAACACCAGCAGGTTGACGGAGCTGCCGACGGCGGCATCGGCCGGCACGGGCACGGGCGCGAAATCGACCACCGACGTGCCGTTTTGCCGGGCGGCAAGCAGGGCGGCTTCGCCCACGCTGCCCAGCAGCTCGAGCCGGAACCGGCCATCGGGAAACGAGTAGTAGCGGTACAGGCGCAGCTCGGTGGGCGGGTCGGTGGCGGAGGTGAAGCGGGCCCGCACCGGCAGCGTGCTGCCCGCGCTCACGTAGGCCGGCAGGGGCACCGCGAGGCCCACCACCGGCGGGGGCAGGGGCGCAATGCGCAGCCAGAAGCCCTGCCCGCTCACCTGCGAGTACTTGTCGGTGAGCAGGGCCTCGACCCGCACGCGGCGCACGGCGGGCAGGGGCTGGTAGGTCCGGCCAAACTGGTACTGCGTGGCTTGCAGCGCCGCGAGCGTGCGCAGTGCCCCGCCGTCCTCCTTGGCCGTAACGGTGAGCACGGGGTTGGCGTTGACCTGCGTGAAGTTGTTGCCCTGCACATAAAAAGTGGTGCCCTGGCCGGTTACCACCGTGTCCTGCTCGATGATGGCCGGGTTGGTGATGGTCAGCTGCGGACCCTGCTGCTGCGGCACGGGCTCATCGTCGGGGCTGGCGCAAGCAGCGGGCAGCAGCGCCGCCAAAGCCAATGGCCGCCATCTCAGACGGGAAAAGAGAGGGGTCATGGGGACGTACCCAGCGCTGATGATGGAGACAAGCCGGGCTCGTGCAAAGATGCCGCCGCCCTGGGGCTGGGCGCAATCCGTGCCACCCCGCAATTTACACTCCGTAGCAGCACGGAGGCGGGCACGCACACGGGACCCAAAAACCGCTTTAGCCGTTGGTCGTCTTTGCATCGGAGCCCCCCGGCTCTTGCAGCGCGGCCGTTACGGCATCGAGCCGCCGCACCAGCTCCTCGTTGCTGGGGAAGAAGGGGCGCAGCTCGGTGGGAAGCGTATCGGTGAGGGTGTAAGTAGCGGTTGCAGAAATCCGCAATTGCCGATTTCCCCAACCGTTGGTTGGAGAGATTCTCGCACAAGCTGTGCGAGAATCTTTCCACCTGACGAATACGCCCCCCGAGGACGGACCCACATCAAACAAGAAACCGCGCCCAAACCCGTACTTTTCCGGTAAAATCGCGCTGCTTATGATGTTCCGTCCTGCTTTAGCCGTTCTGCTGGCCCTCGTGCTTGCTGGCCCCGTTCGCGCCCAAACGCCCCTCGGCCAGCCCTCGCTCGACGAGTCGAAGGTGCAAATCTGGTGCGCCACGGTGCGCTTCGTGTACGACGATGCGGGCCGGCCCAACCTCAAAAGCACCATGCGCTGCGAGGGCGGCAACCTGGAGGCCTTGGCCGCCAGCATCCGGCCCGATAGCCTGCGGGTGTACAGCCTGCTGTACCAGCCCATCGAGGGCCGCGGCACGGTTTACCAGGGCAAGAAGGACAACCCGGCCCGGCTCGCGGCCCTGACCAAGGCCATTGTGAGCAAGCTGAAAGGCTCGCCCGCCCGCCGCCGCGACCCCGCCCGCATGGCCCGCGTGGCCGCCCTCGAAACGGCCCTTACCAACTACGCCACCTCGGGCACGCCCTTGGGCGAAGTAGCCGCCGCCATGGCCCCCGAACGGGCCGATACCGCCGCCACCGCGCCCGGCACACCCGGCGCGCCCGGCCCCGCCGAAGCCGCCGAAGCCCAGGCCGCCGCCGAGCGCGGCGCGGTGGGCCCCACCACCACGGCCGCAACCAGCACAGAAAGCCTGCTCATGCGCTTTGCCGCGCCGCTGGCTCTGATTCTGAGCATTCTGAGCCTGGTGCTCTACATTATGCTGCGCGTGACGCTGGGCCAGTGGCGGCGGCAGCAGCGCCGCGAAACCCTGGAAGCCAAGCACGCCGCCACCACCGCCCAAACCGCCGCTGCCGAAACCAGCGCCGCCGTGGCCGACTCGGTGGCGCGGGTGAAACGGGCCGAGGCCCTGATACTCGCGGCCGCCGCGCCCGAAACCAACACTCCGCTTCCCACCCAGCTCAGCCCGGCCCAGCGCCTGGAAGTGGAGCGCCTGGTGAGCCAGCGTGTGGACGAAGAATTGCGCTGGCTGCGCGCCAACTTGCCCGAATTGGTGGCTTCCGCCATTGCCCAACCCGCAACAGACACTGCGGTGGCCGAAGCTGCTCCCGCCGCCGAGGCTACGGCCCGCAACCAGGGCGACCCGGTTGCTGATGATGTTCAGATGGATTGATTTTCAGTAATTTCAGATTCCGTACGCATTTTGTCCGGCTGGCAACGGCCTTCACCTTTCTTCCTTTTTTATGAAAGCTGTTATCCCCCTGCTCGTCCTACTGGCGGCTGCTTCGGCCTGTCGCGCCACCAGCCCGTCCGCCCGCAACACCCTGCCCGGCCACCAGGCCCTCACTGAAACCACCGTGCCCGAAAACGGCGAGCCCAGCCGCCGCGCCGGCCTGGAATTACCCACTCCCCTGCCCCCCGTGAAATACCCCGAAACCCGCAAAACCGACTTCACCGACACCTATTTCGGCACCAAAGTAGCCGACCCTTACCGCTGGCTGGAGGATGATAAAAGTGCTGAAACAGGTGATTGGGTAAAAGCGCAGAACAAGGTAACATTTGATTACCTGGCTACTATTCCTTTCCGCGATAAAATAAAAGAACGCCTGACTAAAATATGGAACTTTGGAAAGTGCAGCGCACCGGGCAAAAAGAAGAATTATTATTTCTATTCCAAAAACTCAGGAGTGCAAAACCAAAGTGTA
>JANYFQ010000008.1 GCA_025362615.1 Hymenobacter sp.
GTGAACTGTACCCACTCGCGCAACGCGGCAAATTGGGCCGTCAGAAACAGCGCCTCGGCCACCAGGAAATGGTAGCCGGCCGGAAAGTGGTTATAAAAAGCGGGCAGCGGCGGCACGGGCGCGGCAGTGCGGGGCACGGCCGCCGCCGTGTGCCGCAGCCGGAGCAGCAGCGGGGCCGGTACTTGCCCGTCGGGGGCATCGTGCCAGGCAGCCACGATTTCGGCAAACGCCCGCCGGCCCTGCGGGAAAGCATGGGTGCCAACGGGCACGGGCAGGGCCAGCAGGTGCCGCAGGCGGGGCCGCCAGCCAGCTTCGTCCTCGGCCAAAAACGCGCTCAAAAACAGGGCGCAGTGGCCGAATAACTGCGCTTCGGCCGTGGTTTTGTGTTGCAGGTACGCGGTCAGCACTTCGCCGTAGCCGCCGTTGAGGTGGGCCAAATCCACGAACGACTCCACGAAGAACTCCTGCCCGGCCGGGTGCGCGGCCAGCCGCAACGCCAGCGACGCGGCGGGCTGTCCCGGCCCGGCGGGCCGCGTGATGCGCCCCAGGAAGTAGCCCAGCGTCAGGCGCTCGGGGTAGCTGAGGTGCTCCATGCCCAGCAATTCGGGAATGTCGTCGGGGCTGGCGGTGGCCCGGGCGGTGGCCAGGCCCGCCACGGCTTGCCCGAAGGCGGCAAAATCGGCGTGGCCCGCGTAGCGGGCCAGGGTATCGAGGGTATGCAGGCGGTAGCCGCCTTTGTTTTTCACGAGGCCGAAGAAGCGCCGCAGGGTGCTGGGGCTCAACCGTTGCCCGCCCGCCGTAGCTTTTCCCAACTCGGTTTCCAACGCATCGCAGTGGCTGGGGTAACGCAGCGCCTGCCCGAAACGGGTGGCCACGACCTCGCGCAAAGCCGTGTGAAGCAAGGGGTCAGGTTTTGGCATGGCGTGGCTGTTTTGCTGGAGTGACGATGCAAAGTAAAGTGAAATTTTTGACCTTTGCTCCGGCATTACGGTTGGCCGAAATTTGAACCTTAGTTCATCTCTCGCACCATGACTCACCAAGAAGGAATTGCCCGCTGCCTGACAGCCCTATTGGCTCAGGACACCGAAACCATCGCCATTTTTCGGCGCGGAAACCCGTTCGACAAGCTCATCCGCAGCTATGATGAGTACAACTCCATCGGCGAAGGGCTTTACAGAAACATAAGAGGCAAAAACCACTACAAAATGTCGGTTGATGCCTACAACAGCGGGTTGCCCGCCAATAAATTGTACGGAGAGCATTGTATTCCAATAAAACTCATAATTAAGGAGTTAATGGAGTTGCCGCAAATTAATTTGGCCACGGTGCTGCTCACTTTACAGCGGAACGAAGTAGTCCTCATCACGGATAGTGAACGTAATTACTTGGATAGCTCTGTCGAAAAAGGGGGCTTGGGTGTCCGTAGCCGAATGCCATTTTGCGGCCGTACCCGGTTGGAGGCGGCAGGCATTGCCATAGCGCCCGAAACCCTGAATAAGGGCTTGCTGGTGCTTTGAATCAACGAACACAGCGGGATTTCCGGCCGGGCGCGTCAAGTATTGATATGCGCCTTGTTCAGTGCGGCTTGGCCGCTCAGAAAATGAAATTTTTGAACTGCGCCAGAATGGAATTAAAGCACGTCATTTTAAGTATTACAACCATGCAGCAAATGGCATTCTCTAGCGGCTTTTTAAGCTGATTTACTGAGCTTTGACCACCTTTTGAAGCCCAGCTTTTCAATCGCCAAGCCGCTCACTCTAACACCTTCGAAAACCCCGCCCCATGCTTGCCTTCATTCGCTTCCTCGTTGTGTCGGCGCTCATTGCGCTGGTCGTGGCCTTTTTCGGGTCAATTTTTATGGCCTATTTGTTCGCACACCCAGAAATAAAGACATTCAGTCAACTCTTTCATTGAAACGGCACCGCTAATTCAACCACCCGAACCCCAATCCCAACCCTATGCTCAAAAATGTTTTGACCATGCCCGGCGGCGACTCCAGCATCTACACGCACCCGTACGGCGTGTACAGCATCCAAAAAGACCGAAACGACGTGGATGTGGAGCCATTGTGCCAAGACCCAAACCAATACTTCGCTTTGCGCGAGCGCGGCGGCGGTGCTATGCACTGGCTCTACCAAGTGGTGTCGGGCCCCGGCTTGGTGCTCGACCCGATGAAGCCGCTGTCCGACCAAATCAAGCGCTGGCACGAAAGGCTGAGGGGCGACCAACGAAAGCTGACTGTGGCAGAGCAAGAAAGGGTGTCAAAGTACATGAGCGCGACGATGAAGGGATTGGGCGGCAACTATGGCAAAGAGCAGCTTTTTTACGTGCTGGGGCCGTGGCAACACGACAAAAAAACCGGAAGTGGCCCGACTACATCGCTTGGCCGACTCATACACGGGCCGCGCCCAGCACCCCCGATGCCAATGAATTTGAGAATGGCCCCGACGTGGTACTCACTGGAAGATGTCCTCAAGAAACGAGTGCTTGGCTAGGCAACGGGGCGCGGGGGCTTGCCACAC
>JANYFQ010000033.1 GCA_025362615.1 Hymenobacter sp.
CCCCGACTGAAAGGTTGGGGTTTTTTGTAGAATGAACGAGTACCCCCAAGCTCTGCTGCCACCGGAGGGGGCGATAATTCAATCGTTCTGCGGTATCGTTTTCACGATTTGATTAGTCCGAAGCAGCGCTTCGGGGTACTCGTTCTCGAACCTTAAAAATCCATGCCCGAACACATCAAGTGCCTCATCATCGGCTCCGGCCCGGCCGGTTACACTGCCGCCATCTACGCCGCCCGCGCCAACATGGCCCCCGTGATGTACATGGGCCTGCAACCCGGCGGGCAGCTCACCATCACCAACGACGTGGAGAACTTCCCCGGTTACGCCGACGGCGTGAACGGCCCCCAGATGATGGAAGACCTGAAAAAGCAGGCCGCCCGCTTCGGCACCGACATCCGCTACGGCATCGCCACGGCGGTGGACTTTGAGGTGCATCCGCGCAAAGTCACGATTGACGAGAGCCTAGAACTCACGGCCGATACCGTCATCATTGCCACCGGCGCGTCGGCCAAGTGGCTGGGCATTCCGTCGGAAGCGCGGCTCAACGGCTCGGGGGTTTCGGCCTGCGCCGTGTGCGACGGGTTTTTCTACCGGGGGCAGGAAGTGGCCATTGTGGGCGCCGGCGACACGGCTGCCGAAGAGGCTACGTACCTGGCCAACCTTTGCTCGAAGGTGACGATGATTGTGCGCAAGAGCGAGATGAAAGCCTCGAAAATCATGCAGAAGCGGGTGCTGGATAACCCCAAGATTGAAGTGCTGTTTGATACCGTGACCGACGAAATCCTGGGCGAGCACGCCGTGGAAGCCGTGCGCGTGAAGAATACCCTGACGCATGAAACCCGCGAAATCCCCGTTACGGGTTTTTTCGTGGCTATCGGGCACGAGCCCAACTCCAAAATTTTTCAGCCTTATCTGCACCACGACGAGCAAGGGTACTTAAAAACCACGCCCGGCACCAGCAAAACCAACGTGGACGGTATTTTTGCCTGCGGCGACGTGCAGGATTTCACTTACCGTCAGGCTGTTACGGCGGCTGGTACGGGGTGCATGGCCGCACTGGACGCCGAGCGTTACCTGGCGGGCATCGGAGCGCACTGAAGCAGTAGCAGCGAGGATGTGGCGGCGGGTTTCCAAGCAGGATTGGCAGGACGCATCAACTTTCAGGACGTTAATCAGGACGGACGTTAAATCAAGCTGTTGAGGCAAATAAGTGCTTCAATGGCCTAACTCGCGGGTTGAAAACCCGCGTTACTTGCCTTTGCGATTTCCCTTCATTTTTTTTGCGCGACTGGCGTGGCTCACGGTGCTGCTGGCGTTGGTGGTGGCGGCTCAGCCAGCGGCGGCACAAGGGGGCAAAAAGCCTCGGCCCAAGGTTCGTGCGGGTACGGGTGCCCGCGACGCAGCAGCGAAAGGCGACTTTTTTCGCATTCGCACTCCCAAAATCAACTACGTGCGGCCCGACACCACGACGGTCATCGAAACCGAGGAGATGCCCGATGACGAGTCGGACGCTGCCAAGTCCATCTTTTTCAGTCCGGTAAAGCCCCTGAGCATCGTCAGCGAAGACACTTCGTCCATTGACATGGGCGGGCAGGAAATCGTGGAGATGTCGGAGGAAATACTCATCGATTCGGCCTGGGTGAAGGTGGCCGGCTACTACTCCATCTGGGACACCGAGCGCATCAACCCGTACCGGGTGGACGGTCGCCGCTTTCGCGATACGCTGCACCTGCAGCTCACCGATGTCAGCCGCAACCGCCTGGCCCGGATGCCGTTGCTGACGACGCCCGTCACGTCGGGCTTTGGCTACCGGGGCTACCGCTGGCACTACGGCGTAGACCTGGACCTCGAAACCGGCGACTCCGTGAAAGCCGCGTTTGACGGCGTGGTCCGCATCCGGGCCTGGGACGGCGGCGGCTACGGTAACTACCTGCTGGTGCGCCACTACAACGGCCTCGAAACCCTATACGGGCACCTGAATAAAGCCTTGGTGCAGCCCGGTACTTTTGTGAAGGCCGGGCAGCTCATCGGCTACGGCGGCAGCACGGGGCACAGCAGCGGTTCGCACCTGCACTTCGAGGTACGCTACCAGGGCAACCCCATCAACCCGCTGGAAGTCTATGACTTCCCTGATTACAAGCTGCGGGGTGAAACCTTTGACATCACTTCTTCGCTCTTCAGCTACTACAGCCGGGCGCTGCGTTCGGGGGGCGGTAGTATTGCGGGCCGGCGGCGTTCGTCGGGCAGTGCCCCGCCCCACGTGCGGGCTTCCCGGCAAGTGGTGTTGCACAAAGTCCGCTCCGGTGATACGCTTTCCGAAGTAGCTGAGAAGTACGGCATGGGCCTGAGCACCCTCAAAAGACTAAATCCCGGCGTGAAAACTTTGCAACCCGGTAAAAAGCTGCGCGTCAAGTAGAATCACAAATTTAAACGAATCCGAAGGATTTTGCGAATTCTTCAATCGGTTTCGTTTGATGTAAAAATTGATGTAAATTCGTGAAATATCTTAAATTCGTTTAAGTTCGTGATTATGGTTGATATATTAGCGCTGGGTGCCCACCCCGACGACGTGGAAATGTCGTGCGCTGGCACGCTGCTGGCCGCTGCGGCTGCCGGTAAAACCATTGGCATCGTGGACTTTACGCGGGGCGAGTTGGGTACGCGCGGCACCCCCGCCACGCGGGCCGCAGAGGCTGCTGCCGCTAGCCTGGTGTTGGGCCTGAGCGCCCGCGAAAACCTGGGCCTGCCCGACGGTTTTTTCCGCAACGACCGCGAGCATCAGCTTTTGCTCGTGCAGGCCATCCGGCGCTACCGGCCCGATGTGGTGCTGGCCAATGCCATCCACGACCGGCACCCCGACCACGGCCGCGCCGCCGAGCTAGCCCGCGATGCCTGCTGGCTGGCGGGCCTGCGCATGATTGAAACCCTGGGCGACGACGGGCTGCCGCAAGCACCCTGGCGGCCCCGCAACTTGTATCACTACATTCAGGACCAATATATTACGCCCGCTTTTGTGGTGGATATTACAGCGTACTGGCCCAAGAAATGGGCGGCCATTCAAGCTTATAAAAGTCAGTTTTTTGACCCTGCCAGCGCCGAGCCGCAAACCTACCTCAGCAGTCAGGCATTCAGCCAGTTTCTGGAAGCGCGGGGCCGCGACGTGGGGCATCTGATTGGGGCTGAGTTTGGTGAGGGCTTTACAGTGCAGCGCCCGGTGGGTGTGCGGGAAGTAGGGGAGCTGTTGTAGATTTGGCAGTTGCTGGCTCGGTTTTGATGGGCAGTAAGGGCCGTTGCGGAAAGTCGAAAGCGGTTGGAAAACAAACCCTTGCTTATTTTTACATCATGCTTGGTGCCACTATTCAGTTTTTTGCTTCGCCCGAAGCAATGGAGAATGCACTGCTTGCGCGTGGGGCGGAGATGAGCGTACCCGAACGCCTACGCGAGTTACGGCGCCTTAACGCGCAGATTTTTGCGCCCCTGCGTCAATCCTTACAGGGTCATACCGTTGAAACACAACTGTTTCGACGCTTGCCTGGGGAGCCAGATGATGATTTTATTCGCCGCGTAGCCCACGAAAAAGAGCAATGGACCTATTCGATACGAAAAGTGCCGCGCTGATTGAAGCCTTGCAAAGCACCGGCGTTGCCTATTTGCTGGTAGGGGGCTATGCCGTTAATATTCACGGGTATAGCCGGGGTACTGGGGACATGGACATCTGGATTCGGCCCACGGTTGAGAACGTGTTCCGGTTGATATCGGCGTTCGAGCGTTGCGGCTACGACGTGAGCGGGCTGGCCGAATACGCCCCGCAAGTGCCCACGCAGGGCCTCTCGTTGCGTGTACTCGACGAACCGTTTGTGCTCGACGTCATGACTCAAATCAGCGGTACGACGTTCGAGGAAGCCTACGCTCACCACAAAACCTACGATTTGGATGGTTTGGAAATCCACCTTATCCAGCGCAACGATTTGGTGCTGAATAAACTGACCACCGGCCGGGCCAAAGACCTGGCCGATGTGCAGAGCCTGCAATTTGTGGAAGCTTACTGGAAAGGGCAGAAGCTGGAAGTTTACGAGCGCCCCGACCAACTCCCCAGCGCTGGCCCCGCCGACCAAAATCCGGCCTGAAACTGCCGCCCATAAAAAAAGGCGCTCCATTGGAGCGCCTCTTTCCCAACCGAGGCGCGGCGAGAATTCCCACCCAACACCGGACCCGATTCCGACTTTGGCGGACCTAGCGGCTGAACAACAGCTCGCGGTACTTCACCAAAGGCCAGTCCTCGTCGGCCACCATCTGCTCGAGCTTATCAACGGCGCGGCGGATGGGGTCGAATTTTGTTTTCACGTCGTCGCAGTACGCCGCCGCACGGGCGCGGGGGTGCTCGACTTTATTGGCGGCTTTGCGGGCCTCAATCATGGCATCGACCGTGGTTTTGATGGTCGTGACGTGGCGCGAAATCGTTTTAATCATTTCCACCGTCACTTGGGCATCGTCGCCATCAAGGCCCAGCTCGCGCAGGCCGCGCACGTTGTCGATGAGCTTGGTTTGGTAGGCTATGGCCGTGGGAATGATGTGATTGACGGCCAAATCGCCGATGACACGGCTCTCGATTTGAATTTTTTTCTGGTAGTCTTCGAGCAAAATTTCGTGGCGGGCGTGCAGCTCGGTTTCCGAGAAAATGCCGTGGCGGGCGAAGAGCGCGGCCGACTCGGCGCTCACCAGCGCGTCGAGGGCCGGGGGCGTGGTGGGCAGGTTGCTCAGGCCGCGGCGGGCGGCTTCGTCGCGCCATTCGTCGGAGTAGCCGTTGCCCTCGAAGCGGATGTTTTTGGACGAGATGACGTACTCGCGCAGCACCTGCACGATGGCTACTTCCTTCTTTTTGCCCTGCTCGATGAGCGCATCGACGGACATTTTGAAGTCGATGAGTTGGTCGGCAACGATGGCGTTGAGCACCGTCATGGCCGACGAGCAGTTGGCCGACGAACCCACGGCCCGCAGCTCGAACTTGTTGCCGGTGAAGGCGAAGGGCGAGGTACGGTTGCGGTCGGTGTTGTCGAGCAGAATGGCCGGAATTTTATCAATGCCGAGCTTGAGGTAGATGTTGTCGCCCTTGTCGAGCGGCACTTCGGCGGTGCGCTCCAACTCATCCATTACCGAATCGAGCTTCGAGCCGACGAACACCGACATGATGGCCGGCGGGGCTTCGTTGGCCCCGAGGCGGTGGTCGTTGCTGGCCGAGGCGATGCTGGCCCGCAGCAAATCGGCGTGGCGATGCACGGCCTTGATGGTGGTGATGAAGAAGGCCAGAAACTGCAGGTTTTCCTTGGGCCGTTTGCCGGGCGCGAGCAGGTTTACGCCGGTGTCGGTGCTCATCGCCCAGTTGTTGTGCTTGCCGCTGCCGTTTACGCCCGCAAAGGGTTTCTCGTGCAGCAGCACGCGCAGGTCGTGGCGTTCGGCCACGCGGGCCATTACGTCCATCAGGAGCTGGTTGTGGTCCACGGCCAGGTTGGCATCCTCGAAGGTGGGGGCGCACTCAAACTGGTTGGGGGCCACTTCGTTGTGGCGGGTGCGGAGCGGTATGCCGAGCTGGTTGGCTTCTTCTTCAAACTCCAACATAAACCCGTGGGCGCGGGCCGGAATCGACCCAAAGTAATGGTCTTCGAGCTGCTGGCCTTTGGCGGGCGAGTGCCCGAACACGGTGCGGCCGGTGAGCACGAGGTCGGGCCGGGCATCAAACAAAGCGCGGTCCACGAGGAAGTATTCCTGCTCGATGCCGAGCGTCGTATTCACCCGCGCCACGTCTTTGTCGAAATACTGGCACACGTCGAGGGCCGCTTTTTCGAGTACCGCCAGCGAGCGCAGCAGGGGCGCTTTGTAGTCGAGGGCTTCGCCGGTGTAGGCCACGAAAATGGTGGGAATACACAGCGTTTTGGCCCCTACGGTTTCGATGATGAAGGCGGGCGAAGTAGGGTCCCAGGCGGTGTAGCCCCTGGCTTCGAAGGTGTTGCGGATGCCGCCGTTGGGGAAGCTCGACGCGTCGGGCTCCTGCTGCACCAGCGCCGAGCCTTTGAAGCTCTCGATGGGCCGCCCGTCGGAGTTGAGG
>JANYFQ010000207.1 GCA_025362615.1 Hymenobacter sp.
GGTGCGCTTCTTCGATGGTAGCCAGCAACTCGTCGCGGGTGCGGTCGTAGCTGCGGTCGTTACCGTCGCCTTCCACCGAGTAGTCGAGGATGGTACCGATGTTGTATTTGCCCAGCTCGGCCGTGACGGGGCGGCACTCGGCAATGGTTTCGCCGCCGCAAAACTGCTCAAAAATGGAATGCTTGATGAGGAAGCCCACGCCGGGCAAACCCCAGCCCAACGCCTTCTTCATCAAGCCGCTACAGGCTTTCACCAGCGTACCGTTGTTCATGGCTGCGAACAGGGCGTACATCTTTTTAAGGCGGGCATCGGACTTGCCCGCAAAGGCGACGCGGGTATCGTCGAAGGCGAAGGCGATGGCGGGGGCCTGGGGGCTGGGGGCGGTGGGCATGAGCAAAAGCGGGTGGGAGTGGGGCAGTTGAGCGGTTGGACGAAGGTAGCCGTGAAACAACTGTTTCGGGCCAGTGGTTGCCGCACGGCCCATCTTTGCGGTTGGTTAGCGGTTGTTTGTTGGCTGGTGATTATTGGTTGGTGGCCTTTGGTTTCTCAACTTCAATCAGCCAAAACTAAAAACCAAGCGTCAACACCCAGCGACCACCAACTCTTATGTCCGATACTTATTTCACCCGCCTGCTGGCCCGCAAGGGCCAACCGCTCCTCATTGCCGGGCCGTGTTCGGCCGAAACCGAAGCCCAGACGCTGGCCACGGCGCAGGGCGTGGCGGCGCTTGGCAACATCGATTTGTTCCGGGCCGGGGTGTGGAAGCCGCGCACCCGCCCCGGCTCGTTTGAGGGCATGGGCGCAACGGCCCTGCCCTGGCTGCAACGGGTGAAGGCCGAATTTGGCCTGCCCACCTGCGTGGAAGTGGCCACCCCGCGCCACGTCGAAGAAGCGCTGAAATTCGGGGTCGATGTGCTCTGGATTGGGGCCCGCACGACGGTAAATCCTTTCGCCGTGCAGGAGTTGGCCGATGCGCTGGCCGGCACCGGCGTACCGGTGATGGTGAAAAACCCGGTGAACCCCGACGTGGCGCTGTGGGCCGGGGCGCTGGAGCGGCTGGCCCGCGCCGGCATCAACGATTTGGCGGCTATTCACCGGGGGTTCAGCACGTTCGCGCCCAGCAAATACCGCAACGCCCCTACCTGGATGCTGCCCATTGAGCTAAAAACCCGCTTCCCGCACATCCCCCTCATCTGCGACCCCAGCCACATTGGCGGGCGCCGCGATTTGCTGCTGCCCATCGCCCAAAAGGCCCTCGACCTCGACTACGACGGCCTGATGATTGAAACCCACCCCGACCCTGACCACGCCCTCAGCGACGCCGAACAGCAGGTAACGCCTCAGCGCCTGGGCGAGCTGCTGGCCGAATTGAAGTACCGCCGCCGTTCGACCGACAACGCCGATTACAACAGCAAGGCCGACGAATTGCGCCAGAAGATGGACGTCGCCGACCGCGAAATCATCGAAGCCCTGGCCCGCCGCATGGGCCTGGTGGAGGAGTTGGCCGAATACAAAAAAGCCAACGACGTGAAAATTTTGCAGCTCGACCGCTGGCAGGAAATTTTCACCTCGCGCCCCGAATGGGCCGCCCGCGCCGGCGTAAACCAGAAGTTCGTGGCCGAACTCTACAAGCTGATTCACATCGAAAGCATCCGCAAGCAGACGGAGGTTTTGAACAAATAGCAGGACGGTCAAACTCCCCTCCTCGTCTGAGGAGGGGAGTTTGACTGCCAATTCAACCACTATGGAAAACAACGTCATCATTGGCCCCGCTGCTCTGCCCGCGCTGGCCGATTATTTACGCCGCCCCGGCATTAGCCGCGTGTTTGTGCTCGTCGATGACAACACGCGTACCCACTGCCTGCCCCGGCTGCAACCCCACCTGCCAGCCGATTACTGTTTGATTGAAATGTCGGCGGGTGAAGAATACAAAACGCTGAACAGTTGTGAGTTGGTTTGGACCTGTCTCACCGAAGAACAGGCCGACCGCCACGCCGTACTGGTGAATTTGGGGGGCGGCGTAGTCACCGATTTGGGCGGGTTTGCGGCGGCTCTCTACAAGCGCGGCATCGATTTTATTCAGGTTCCGACCACGTTGCTGGCCCAGGTAGATGCCAGCGTCGGCGGCAAAACGGGGGTTGATTTCCGGGGCTTCAAAAACCAGCTCGGCGTTTTTCAACAGCCCACCGGCGTGTACATCGACCCGGTTTTTTTGCAAACGCTCGACCCGCGCCAGCTCAAAGCGGGCTACGCCGAAGTGCTGAAGCACTGGCTGATAGCCGATGCGGCAGCCTTTGACCACAACCGCCGCCTGGGCTGGCTGACCGATAATTGGGAACCAATAATCCGCGAGTCCGTGGCGCTCAAGCAGCGCATCGTGGCCGATGACCCGCTCGAAGCCGGGCCGCGAAAGCTGCTTAATTTCGGCCACACCGTGGGCCATGCCCTCGAAAGCTACCTGCTCACCCAGCCCGGCCGCGAGGTGCTGCACGGCGAGGCCGTGGCCGTGGGTCTGATTTGCGAGAGCTGGTTATCGGTGCAACACGGCCTGCTAGATGCCAGTGAGTTAGGCCGGATTGAAACCTTCGTGCTGTCGGTTTTCGAGAAGGTTAGCTTTGTGTCGCTCGAAGCTGAAATAATAGCCGGTTTTGCAGCACAAGACAAAAAAAACGCGGGCGGTATTATTAATTGTACGCTGCTGCAAAGTATTGGGCAAGGCGTTTACAATCAGCCAGTCACGCTGGCCGAACTGACGGAGTCGCTGCGTTATTACCATCGGCTGTAAGCCACTCACTGCGTAAAAAAC
>JANYFQ010000067.1 GCA_025362615.1 Hymenobacter sp.
GCCCCGAACCGCCGCAGCGGTTCGGGGCTTTTTGCTTGGTGTAAAACGCGCTTGATGCAGGTCCAAGGCGGCCCGCCTTACTCCACCAGCAACCGGCGGGTAACGACTGCACCCGCCGCGCCACGGACTTGCACCACGTACACGCCCGCCGTCAGGCCGGCCATGGACACCCGCACCGTGCCGCCTGCGCCCACGGCCAGGACCGGGCGCAGCACCCGCCCCAGCGCGTCAAGCACCGCCACCGTGGCCCCGGCCGGGGCCGCCACCGTCACGAAACCAGCCCCGGCCACCGGGTTGGGCCACACGGCCACCTGTGCGGCCAGCACCTGCGCGGCCGTGGCCAGCGCCCCGGCCGCGCCAAACTCCACCGCGAAGCGGCCGGGGGCGCTCGTGCCGGCCAGCGCAAAGGCGTAGCGGGTGCCGGGCGTAAGCAACGTGCGGGTGCCCAGCAGCGCGTCGCGCAGCCACAGGCGGGTGCCGGGGGCGAAGTTGGCCACCTGCTCGGCGGCCAGCTCGTAGCGGCCGGGGGCGGGGGCGGCCACCGTCAGCGGCACGAGCAACGGGGCCGCGCCCAGCGGCGGCAGGCCGTTGAGGGCGTAGTCCTGCCCGCCGGTTTGCGAGGCCAGGCCCAGGCCGCCGGGGTTGGGCAGCTTGCCGGCATCGTAGCGGGCATCGAGGCCCGCCGTGGCCCCGGCTTCAAAATAGACAAACGTCTTATCGGCTTCGGCCGCAGCCGGGCCGCTGGCCGGGCGCAGGGCCAGGGCCAGCACCGGTCGGGTGTCGGCCGCGCCGCGCCGGAAGGTGGGGTTGCTGTACGTGGTGAGGCGGGCGGCATCGGTGAAAGTGAAGGCGGCCACCGGCTGGCTCACGCGCACAAAAAAGCCCTGCATGGCCGCGATTTCGCCCCCGGCCAGCGTACCCAGACCGTTGGCGTAGAAGTCGTAAAAACCGCTGTATTGCCCGGTGCTGCGAAAAACGTACACCGCGTCGTCCAGCCCGGCGGGCTTGGCCACGTTGCCCCAGGCGATGGGCGCGGGGTAGGGGTTGCCCAGCAGGTGATACCCGGCAAACGGGCCGCTGCCGCTGCGGCTCAAGGCCCCCACCGCCACCGGGCCGGTGTTGAAGTCCCCGACGTGGTTGAGGGTGCTGCCGCCGCTGAGTTGCACGGTGCTGCCCCGGCCCGCACCCAGGGCAGTATTAACGGTGGCGGGCGAAAACCAACCTTGGTCGAAGCCCACCGGACCGGGCACCCCGGCCGCGCCCTGCCGGGCTTCGTCGTAGCCGAAGAAGTTGGGGAAGGGCTGCACCGTGTTGCCCACGGTGTTGTAAGCCGGGTTCAGTAGCAGTGCAAAGGGGGTTCCGTAAAAGTTGCCCGCCGAATTAAACGAGCTGTGCGAGCTGATGTGCCGGTAGCCCAGGCCGGCGTTGGGGCCGCCCACGTAGCGTTGCATGGTGCCCGCGCTTTGCACCCGGCCGCCCTGGTTCACAATCATGGCCGTGCCGCTGGCATCGGAGAGCAGCCGCAGGCCGCCGTTGGGGTCCAGGTTGGCCGCCAGCGTCAGCACCCGCCGCACGGCGAGCGGGAAGGCGAACACCAGGCTGCTGGCGCGGGCCGCCACGGTCAGGTTCCAGAAAGTGCAGTAGCCGCCGGTGGTCGTGCCGACTATTTGGGTGCCGGCTCCGCTCAAGCGCACCAAGCCGCCGGTGGCGTTCAGACCACCATTGAAAAATACGTCGTTGCCCGTAACTTCCAGCGTGCCGCCGGTCATGGCCGTGGCCCCGGCAGTGCGGTAATTTTCGGTCACCGTGAGGTAGCCAGGGGCTGCAATGGCCAGGCTGCTGCCAACGGCGCTGCTTAGGTTGGCACAGGTGGCCCCGGCGGCGCTCACCAGCGGCTGCCGGGTCGTCACGGGGATGGTTACATCGGTGGTGGCCCCCGGCACGGCGGCCGGGTTCCAGTTGCCGGCCGTGGCCCAGTCGGTGCTCACGGCCCCGGTCCAGGTGCAGGCGGCGGGGGCGGCTTGGTTCACCACGAAGTTGAGCAGGTAGGCCGGCTCGTCCACGTCGTCGTTGGCCAGCGTGAGCGTGGCCGATTGCGGGCCGGCGGCGAAGGGGTTGATTTCCACAATAAGCAGGAGGCTGCCACCTGGCGGAATTACGTACGGAAATCCGCTGGAGCTGGAGCCAAACGTGGTGCCGGCGGAGATGGTCGTCGTTTGGCCGGTAATGGTCAGGTCGTCAGTGGTGCTCAGGTTTTCGATGGTGAAAAACCGCCGGCCCGAACTCGTCCCCACGGCCACCGTCCCAAAGTCGTAGGTGCTGCCCGAGGCGTAGCTCGTGCCGCTTTGGGTGATGTTGATTTCCGGCCCCGGCCCGTTGAGGCGCACGCTCAGGGTGCCGGCGGTGTAGTTGGCGGCCAGCACGTCGAGGTCGCCGTCGTGGTCGAGGTCGGCTACGGCCATGCTGTTGGTGCCGGCGCCCAGGGCGGCGCGGCGCACCGGGGCGGCAAAGGTGCCGGTGCCGGCGTTGTAGGCCGTGCAGAGGCTGCCGGTGGTGCCCGTCGCTACATCGGCTCCCATCGAGAGGACGTCCAAATCGCCGTCGGCGTCCACGTCGGCCAGGGCCAGGTCGCGGGTGATGGGGGCCAGGGCCACGGGGCGGCTGGCCCCGAAGGTGCCCAGGGCCGTGGTGGCCGCGCTGCCCGTGCCGCTGCCGTTGAGC
>JANYFQ010000091.1 GCA_025362615.1 Hymenobacter sp.
CCTCAACGCAGGCTTGGGCTACCGCCACTTCTCGTCCCCCGTGCAAGGGGCCGAAGTGGACCAACTGGCCACCAGCGGCTCGCCCATCATCACCAATCCGGCCTACAACACGGCCACGGCGGCCGTGAAACCGACCATCACGCCTTACCCCACGGTGTTCAGCTACGACCAGAATCAAGTGCCCTTCTCGGGCAACGCCCTCGCTGATTTTGACCAGGGCTGGCAGTCGCCGGCCAGCAATACGGCCCCGCTCGACATCATGCGTGGCTACACCACTCAGGTGAGCGGCGGGCAAACCGTGACCTTCAGCGGCACGCCCAACAACGGTCTGCTGTCGATGACTGGCCTCGGCAAAAACAACGGTGCCCAAGGGGGCTGGCATTTGTTGGGCAACCCCTTCCCCTCGCCCATTGACTGGAGCACGATGACTACCGGTTTCGCCCCCGACGATAACCTGCTGAATATGAGCGGTGCGGTGTACGTTTTTCAAACTACCGGCCGCTACGCAGGCACCTACCGCAGCTACCAGAACGGCATGGGCGGCAACCCCATCATTGCCAGTGGTCAGGGCTTCTTTGTCCGCAAGACCGGACTCGGCTCAAACGGCATCGTGCGGCTGAAGAACAGCAACCGCGTCACTACCTGGTCGGCCACCAACTCCACTCTTTACCGCACCGCCAACGACCCGCGTACCCACCTCGTGCTGGCCCTGGCCAGCCCCGGTGCGCCCGCCGACCAAGCCACGGTGTACTTTGAAAACGGCGCCACCGCTGCCCTTGATGCCCGCTTTGATGCCGCCAAGCTGCGTAACCCTGGCGCGGCCAATATCTTCTCCCTGGCCGGGGCCGATGAACTGGATATCAACGGACTGCCGTTGCTCACCAACGCCCAAGTGGTGGTGCCTTTGGGCTATGCCGTAGTCGCCCCCGGCCCCTGCGCCTTTAGCGTGGCTACCCTGGCTAACCTGCCTGCTACCACCGGTGTGTGGCTGCGCGATGCCCAAACCGGCACCCTGACTGACCTGCGCCGGCAGCCTGCCTACGCTTTCGTGGCCACCGCCGGCAGCCTCAGCAGCAGCAGCCGCTTCGCCCTGGTGTTTGGGCCAGCCGGTGTGCTGGCCGCTGCCAGCCAGCTCAACGCGGCTCAGGTAGCGCTGTTTCCCAACCCCGCCCGCCGCGAGGTAACACTGCAACTGCCTGCCATGCCCACGGCCAAAGCCGTCATGGCCCAGCTCTTCAATGCCCTCGGGCAGTCGGTGCTCGTCCGCGAGCTGCCCCTCACGGCCACCGGCCTCACGGCCCGCTTCGACCTGAGCGCCGTGCCGGTGGGCGTTTACTCGCTGCGCCTCACCGCCGCTGGCATCGCGCCCGTCACCAAGCGCCTGACGATAGAATAAGTAGCCTTTAAAGCCTAAGCATCAGGTGTTAAAAAGACAAAAACTTGTTGTACTTAACACCTGATGCTTATCGCTGCTACGCAATCCCTACACCCCTTCATCCACTTTATTTTTCCCATGAAAAACCTTCTCATCCACTACGCGCCGCGCCTGGCGGGCGTACTGCTGCTACTGGGCCTCACTGTTGCGCTAAGCCATGCGCAGGTTCCCGGTGGCGGAGGGCCACAACCAGGCGGCGGAGCCGGCGGGGCCACCACCACACCCATCGACGGCGGCGTGTCGTTGCTACTGGCAGGCGGTGTGGCTTTCGGCCTCAAGAAATTACGGCGGCCCCGTCAAAAATCCGCCTGACTTTTGTATCTTTATAATCAAAATTTCTCAATGGCTTAAAATGTTCCGGTTGTTGCCGAAGCATTTTGAGCCATTGATTTTGCTCCAATTTACCCACTACGCTCATGAAAAACACCTTGTCCAACGCTGTGCTTTTTGGCCTGCTACTGGCTCCTGGATTCGTGCCGGGGCTGCAAAAGGCACAGGCCCAAACCCGCAAGCCCGCCCCGCGGGCGGTGGCGGCCCCGCGTTCGGCTGCGGTTTCTGCCAAAGTTCCTGCCAGCACCCGTCGGGCCGTGGCCCCGGCTCCAGCCCCGTCAGCAGCTTCTGCCCCCACGGCCACGGCCAGCAGCCCCGCTGCCAGCAACGCCGCCGAAACTTTTTCCGTGAGTACCAACGCCGTAAATCTGGGCGTGGGCGTGGGCAGCCGTTACGGCTACGGCGCTGGCTATTCGGGCGGCAACTCCTCGGTATCGCCGGCCTTCAGCATCAGCTACGAGCGCGGCATCGTGGCCTTGGGGCCCGGCGTGGTGGGCGTTGGCGGTATCATAGGCTACCAGGGGGCTAACTACGACTACGGTTCTGGCTCTGGCAAATGGAGCTACAGCGACGTAATTGTGATGTTGCGCGGCTCGTTTCATTACCCCTTAGCCGATAACCTCGACACTTATGCTGGCCTGGGGCTAGGCATTCGCCGCTTGGGCTCCTCTTATTCCGGCCCCGTCAATCCATACTACAACCTCGACGCCAGTGCTTCAGTTACCGCCGCCACGTCGGGCCTGTTTGTGGGAGCTCGGTATTACTTTAGCTCCAGCATCGGCGCGTTTGCCGAGTTGGGCTACGACCAAACGTACCTCAAAGTGGGGCTAGCGGCCAAGTTTTGAGCCAACAATTTGAGCCAACAAGCAGCTGAGGCAGTGCAGGTGAGTGTTGGAGAGGTGAGCCACGGCGTTCGTTGTTGATGACGGGCTATTTAACGGACTTAGCATTTCGGTTTCGTCCGGACGGACTACGTAGCTTTGGTTCGTGATTCTCCACCGAACAAATTTTCAAAAAATTCAGGCTGGTTCTCCGGAGTAATTAACCAACCCGGAGCATTTAACCAATTTATTTCTAATCGTTTTGCTGATGTACCACCGTTCCCTTGCCGTACTGGCCACCGTGTTGTTCCTCGCGGGCTGCGAGCAGGCCAAAGAGGCCAAAAACGCCTACAACGTCGTCACTCATGCCGCCGACGCATCCAAGCAAATGGGCGCGGCCCTCGAAGATGCCCAAACCCGGCAGGCCGAGCGTGTGAAAAACGGCGACACGCTGGCCCTGCCCTACAAAGAGTTACAAAAATACCTGCCCGAAACTGTAACTGGCTTCGCTACTGCCGATGCGCCCGCCGGCCAAACCATGCAGATGCCCGGAATGCACTATTCACAGGCCACCCGCACTTACCATCAGGGCGATAAGCAGAACCTCACCGTCACGCTCGTCGATTACAACGGGGCCGCCGCCCTCTTCTCGGCCGCCTCCGGTCTTATGGCCCTGGGCATGGAAATGGAAGATGACAACCAGCGCATGAACAGCGCCGACCTCGGCCAAAAAGGTCTCAAAGCCCTCGAAACCTACGGCAAAAAAGACCGCAAAGCCTCCATCGTCGTCGCCGTAAACGACCGTTTCATCGCCACCGTTGAGGCCACCGACCAACCCGATACCGAGGCCGTGAAAGCCGTCGCCAAGTCCATGAACTACGACGACTTGCTGAAGAAATAACTACAACCACGAACTGAAACGAATTGGGGGGATTACACGAATTTCGTAACTGCGAAATTCG
>JANYFQ010000134.1 GCA_025362615.1 Hymenobacter sp.
GTAAGGAACCCCGACATTCGAGGTTGCGCGGTTGGTGCGGGACGCAAAACCCAGAAATGTTAGTCTGGGGGTCTTTGGTGTTTGGTGTTTGGTGTTTGGTGTTTGGGGAAGGGAGAAGGGAAGAAAGCTCAACAACACACCCAACACCTAACACCCAACACCCAACACCTAACACCCAACACCTAACACCAAAGACCTAACATCAAAGACCTAACAACCAACACCTAACACCAAACACTTAACACCGAAAATCCAAAACATCATGCTTCCCCTCCCTGCCACCCCACCGCGCTTCGCAGGCCATTCGGCCAGCGAATTGGCCTTTCTGCACTTCATCATTCATTGGTTTGCGGGCATGGCCATCATGGCGGTGGTCGTGACGGCGACCGTCCTGCTCGACGATACCCCCAAAACCTCGCCCCAAGGGTTTGTCATCTTCGGCGGGTTTGCGCTTGGCATTCCGGCGGGCGTAGTGGGCCTGCTGCGGGTGCCGCTGATGCTATGGCTGTTTCGACGGGCCAGCGCGTGGCCGGCCACGCAACCGGGCCGGTTGCTGCGGCTGCTGGGCGGAGCCGCCCTGGTGTTTTTGGTGCCGATAACGGTGCCGCTGCTGCTCTACAAAATCAAAACGGGGCAGTCGCTGCTACACGCCGCCGCCTACACCAGCGGCTCGGCGTACTTCTATTTCGGTGCATCTTTGCCCTGGCTGCTGGGGGCCGTGGGGGCAACCTGGTGGCTGACCCGGCGGCTCTGGCCAACTCCTGCTACTACCATCCTGCCACTGCCTGCATCCTCTTTAAGCCCTGACCGTGAGCGACCCGCTTCTTTCCCAAAACCCGACCAACCCCGACCAGCCGCTTGAGTTGGCGCTACGGGCTGCGCCTGCCTACCTGCCCCACGGCCCCGTAGCCCGCCGCGCTGGCCCGTGGCCGCTGTTTTGGGCGGTGCTGCTGCCGGGCTCGGCCGCGCAGCTGCTGGGGCCGCCGTGGACGCTGGCGCTGGTGGCCTTTGCGGCGGCGTTGCTGCTGACCCGGCCCGGCAGCCGGCCGGGGCTGGCCGGGCTGCTGGCGGGGTTTGTGAGCTGGGTGGTGCCGGCGGCGTTCTTCAACCAACAAAACCACGGGCTGCTGGCCGGGCGCGTGGCGCAGCTGCTGCCGCTGGGCGGGCAGTCGTGGGCCGTGGTGCTGGTGAGTGGGGTGCTGGGTGGCCTGCTGGGCTGGGCGGGTGCCTGGGCCGGTGCGGCCATGCGGCGGGCGCTGTGAGTTTCTCGTTCCTGGTTTCTCGTTCTACTAGCTGTCCCGCAGTGAGCGCAGTGGCAAAAACGCAGTGAGCGCGGTGCTGTTTTAGCCCTCAGTTCGGAGCAAAGCGTTGAAAACAAGAAACAAGGAGCGCCCTTACACTTTCGGGTTGGCGCTGGCCAGGGCATCGTAGCCCAGGGTTTCGGGGGCTTCCTCGACGGGTAGCTGAATGTCGTCGGCGTCGTTCACGCGGAGCGTGAGCAGGCCCGAAATTATCATCGACACGCCGCCCAGCACCAGCGTCAATACCGACTGACCGTGGAAGAAATGGGTGGTGCAGAAGCCCAAAATCAGCCCGGCCACCACTTGCGGGATGACGATGAAGAAGTTGAACACGCCCATGTAGTAGCCCATTTTGTTGCTCGGCAGCGCCCCGGCCAGCATGGCGTAGGGCACACTCAAGATGCTGGCCCAGGCCACGCCCACGCCCACCATCGAGAGGAGCAGCATTTTGGGGTCTTGGATGAAGTAAATGGAAATCAGGCCCAAACCGCCGGACGTGAGGCAGAGCATATGGGTGAAACGCCGGCTCGTGGCGCGGGCGATGACCGGCAGCAGCAGCGCCGCAATGGCCGACACGCCGTTGTAAACGGCGAAGCAGATGCCTACCCAGTCGGCCCCGGCGTTGTAAACCTTTGAGGTGGCGTCGGTGGTGTGATAGATGTGGCTCGTGATGGCGGGCGTACTGTAAATCCACATCGAAAACAGGGCCAGCCACGAAAAAAACTGCACCACGGCCAGTTGGCGCATGGTTTTGGGCATCTCAAAAATGCCCAGAAACGACTCGCGCACCCCGTTTGCGAAACCGGCCGTCGCGGCCTTTTCGGCCTCAAACTCGGCCATGTTTTCGGGCGGGTACTCCTTCGTGCGCAGCACCGTCCAGAGCACGGCCAGGAAAAACACCACGCCGCCCAGCGTGAACGAGTAGCGCACCGACGGCGGAATGTGGCCCGCCGCCGCCGTGTTGGCCACCCCAAACCAATTGGTCAGCATCCAGGGCAGCGACGAGGCCACCACGGCGCCCACGCCGATGAAGAAGGTTTGGGCCGCAAAGCCCGTCGTGCGTTGCTCCGAGGGCAGCAAGTCGCCGACGAGCGCCCGGAACGGCTCCATCGAAATGTTGATGCTCGAATCCATCACCCAGAGCATCCCAACGGCCATCCACAGGGCCGTGACGTTGGGCATGACGAGCAGCGCCACCGAAGCCAGCACCGCCCCGACCAGGAAAAACGGCCGCCGCCGCCCCCAGCGCGGGCTCCAGGTACGGTCGGAAAGGTAGCCGACAATGGGCTGCACCAGCAGGCCGGTGAGCGGCGCGGCCAGCCAGTAAAGGGCGATTTCGGTGCCGCCCAGGGTCTCAAAAATGCGGCTGACGTTGGCGTTCTGCAACGCAAACCCGAACTGAATGCCCATGAAGCCGAAGCTCATGTTCCAGATTTGCCAAAAACTCAAGCGGGGTTTGTCGCGGACGGGAATGGCGGAGGCAACGCGGATGGACATGGGGAACGGCGGGCAGGGGTTGGCAGGATGGTAAAACAAACGAGTACCCCGAAGCGGTGCTTCAGACTAAGGCAATCGTTGGGGTTTCGTGCAACGATTGGATTAGTCCGAAGCAGTGCTTCGGGGTACTCGTTCTGGGGCACGTTGGATTGGCCTTCAAAAGTAGCCCATCAACCCCAAATTACCGCAACTTTACCGCTTGGTGTTCGGAATTTCTTTCAATTCGAAGATGCGAGCTGAGAGCGGCGGCAGCTTAATGTAGAGCGAATTGACCGGCTCTTCCTCGTTGAGCACGTCGGTGTAAGTGTAGAACTTTTTGGTATTAAGTCCCATGCGCGTCATCACCTCGGCCGGAATGACGATGGTGGGCCGGAAAGCCTTATCGACCGAAAAGTTGACCACCACCAGCATCGCCTGCTTGTCGGTGTAGCGGAGGTAGCTGTAGAGGCGGCGCTGGTCGTACTCCTTGCCCAGGTTGTTGGCGTCCTGCAACTCGTAGAATTTGCCCCGGCGCAGGGCTTCATTTTTGCTCGTTACGTTGAGCAGGCGCTTGTAGAAGCTGCGGAGTTGCTGCTGCTCAATGTTGAGTTTGCCGCCGTCGAACTTGCCCTGGTTGAGCCACTTCTGGTGTTCGGGTACGCCCCAGTAATCGAAAATCGTGCTGCGGCCGTCGGCCCCCGAAAAGCCTTCGGCGGCGCTGGCCGGCTCGCCCACTTCCTGCCCGAAATAGAGCATTACGGGGCCGCTGGCCAGGGTGGCGGTCACGGTCATGGCCGGGATGGCGCGTTTGGGGTCGGTGGCGAAATCGGGGCTGGCGATGCGCTGCTCGTCGTGGTTTTCCAGAAAGCGCACCATGTGGCTACCGAAGCCGTTGCTCTCTTCCTTCCAGACTTTGGTGATGTCGTCGGTTGTGCCTTCCTGGCGCATGAGGCGGCGCAGGCCATCGTAAAGCCCCACTTTGTCGTAGAGGAAATCGAATTTGCCTTGCGTGAGATAGGTTTTGTATTCCTTTGGATTATAAGCTTCGGCGATGAAAATAATGTCGGGCTTTACTTTTTTCACCTCCGGGATGACGTAGGCCCAGAACTCGACGGGCACCATTTCGGCCACGTCGCAGCGGAAACCGTCCACGTTTTTGCCGGCCCAGTACACGAGGATGTCGCGCATCTTTTTCCAGGTGTCAGGAATTGGCTCGAAGTAGTTTTTGCGGCCGTTCTGGTAATCGACGCCGTAGTTGAGCTTGGTGGTTTCGAACCAGTCGTCGATGCTGGGGTTGGGCTTGAAAACGTCGTTGCCGGTGGCTTTGGCGGGGTTTTCGAGGTATTTACCGTCCTCGCGCGGGCCTTTGGCGGCCCCGAGCGGGTTGTAGCCAGCCGGCACCACGAAGGGCTGGCCGGGCAGGTAATAAAAGTTGTTGTTGGGCGCGAAGGCTTTCGTTTTGTCGTCCACGGCCCCCAAATCCACCACGCCCGCAGGCTTGGCATCCGACTTATACGACCGCGCTACGTGGTTGGGAATGAAGTCCATGAGCACCTGCAGGCCGTGCTCGTGGGTGCGTTTGATGAGGGCTTCGTACTCGGCCATCCGCAGCTTGGGGTTCGTGGCCAGGTCGGGGTCCACGTCGTAATAATCCTTGATGGCGTAGGGCGAGCCGGCGCGGCCCTTCACCACGTCGGCATCGTCGGCCGGGATGCCGGCCGCCGTGGTATAGTCCGTCATGGTGGCGTGCTCAATCACGCCCGTGTACCAGACGTGGCTCACGCCCAGGGCCTTGATTTCGGTCAGGGCTTTGTCGGTGATGTCGTTGAACTTGCCGCAGCCGTTCTCGACAATGGTGCCGTAGGGCTTATTGAGGGCCACCTTGTTGCCGAAGAGCCGCGTCATCAATTGGTAGATGACGAGCTTGTTGTCTTTCGGCGTTTCGTCGGTGGTGTTGGGGTCGGCAAGGGCGGCCGGTTTTGGGGTTGGGGCCACGGGCGGGGGCGTAGTGAGCGGAGCAAATGCGGCCAGGGCCAAAGCGCTGGCGGCCAGAAGGGCGTGGTTCATGCGGGAGCAAGTTAGGCAGAACGAATGGTTTCGGGGCGCATCTTCGGCTTGCGGGTGTCACCTCCGAAGGCTCTCCGAGGGCTGCCTGCAATTCCAAATTCACTCAAAGCCAATGCGCCGCTGCTTTTATAACTGCTGTTACGCGGGCAATTCGAGCGTCTTGTGTTTCAGGTTGTTTCTCGTTGCTTGTTTCTCGTTGCTTGTTGCGTTAATGCCTCAAAAACCGCCCAGAAACCATCAATAAGCAACAAGCAACGAGAAACAAGAAACAGCCCGCGTAACATCAATTATAACACGGGCAAATTTGTCACAAACAAGCAGGAATTTGGCTGCAAAAACCCCAGCATTCCTGCCGCCGCTACGCGGCTGGGGTGAACGGGAATGGTCGTAATCTACAAAATTTACGCCGCTAAGATGCTGGTCCGCAAATATATTTAAAATAGTTATTTTAGTACTTACGCGCTACTACTTGCAAATTATTTCACGCGGCGTTTCGCAGCATCTTGCCTCTCTTTGCGCTGCTTAACAGAAAATTTGCAAAAGTATTTAAAATTAAAATTTGTTTCGTATCATTGCTAAATCAAATTTTAAATTCAGCACTTTTTAAACAAAAATAGTATTTGCGCGTACCGCCAAAAGAGGTTTTTCTTCTGCCGGTTTTATTCGTTCTTACATTCGCTTGTGGCATTCGCCTGGTGTTGCCCTGCATTTACCGCCTAAAAAACGTGATTCAACTACTGTGAGTGTCGATACTTTGTTTTAACACGCACCCGTTACGCCTAATTTTGCTGTCTGCGATGATAATAGTAGGCACGATGAATTGTCTTCAACCTTTTTTGCACTGTCTACTGCCATGACCAAACGCTCCCATTGCTCGAAAAAATTTGCCGTCCGCCGTTTCTTTGGCTTCGTTGCGCTGGCAGCGGGCCTGAGCTTGGGCACGGCCCATGCCCAGAGCAGCGCCGTGCCGGCCCTGCTTTACGCCGACCAAATGCCCGCCTTGCCCGGTGGTGGCGGCAACGCGGCGCTGGTGGCAACCTTGCAAAAAAATATCAAATACCCCAAGCCCACCACCGCCAACCCCATGGAAGGCCGCGTTGTGGTGGCCATCACGGTGGCCGCCGATGGTAGCATCCGCGAGGCCAAAGTCGTGAAAAGCCCCCGGCCCGACTGCGCGGCGGCAGTGTTGGCGGCCGTACAAAAGCTCCCCCGCTTCGTGCCCGGCCGCCAGAACGGACAGCCGGTGCCGGTGGTCGTGACAGTACCGCTGTCGTTGCTCATGGACCAAGTGGCTCCGGTGAGCGCCACGGCTACTTCGCAGCCGTAGCACGAACCACTGTTGCGCTATTACGCGGCGATTCACGCGCAAACACTTTGGCTTATAGTTGCTTGACTTACGCCGCTACCGCTCCTGATTTATTCAGGGGCGGTTTTTTATGCGTTTCCCGCACCTCGCCGACCCAACCCGGCATCTGTTCTAACCCCCAGTCTTACACCTTCTGAACACCCAAACCCGGCATGACTAAATCCACTACCTTCTCCCGTTTTTTGTTTTTCTGCGGGTTGCTTTTGCTGGGCTATGCCCCGGCCCGCGCCCAGGTTACGACTGCTTCGCTGGGCGGCAAGGTGCTGTCTGACAAAGGCGAAGAGCTGATTGGCGTAAGTGTGGCGGCGCTGCACGTACCAACGGGCATAAAACGCGGCACTGCCACCGATGCCGACGGGCGCTTCACGATTCCGAACCTGGCAGCCGGCGGCCCTTACGTGGTGGTGCTGACCTACGTGGGGTATAAGTCGCAGAGTGTGAACGATGTATTTTTAAGCTTGGGCAATACCACCAACCTCAACGTGGCGTTGGGCACCCAAACGCAGCAGCTCGCGGCCGTGGTGGTGCAGACAAGTAATACCCAGGCCGCCAAAACCGGGGCCGGCACCACTGTCAGCAACGAGATGTTGCAACAACTGCCCACCATTTCGCGGGGCATTCAAGACTTTACCCGCCTCGACCCGCGCAGTGCCAACAACTCGTTCGCGGGCAGCTCGTTCCGTTACAACAACGTGACGCTCGACGGGGCCATCAACAACGATGCCATCGGGTTTTCGCCCTCGCTCGGGGGCGTGAGCGGCACGAGCGGGCTGCCCGGCAGCTCGGCCCGCTCGAACCCGATTTCGCTCGATGCCATCCAGGAAATTCAGGTGCAGGTGGCACCGTTCGACGTGCGGCTGGGCAACTTCACGGGCGGCTCGGTGAACGCTGTGACGCGCTCGGGCACCAACGACTTCCACGGCTCGATTTACGGCTACGGCCGCAACCAAAACGTGACAGGCACGGGCGTAAGCGGCACTGAAGGCCGCATTGGCGACGATTACTACGATTTCCAAACGGGTTTTCGGGTGGGGGGGCCGGTGGTCAAAAACCGGTTGTTTTTCTTCGCCAACGCCGAAGTGGCCCGCAACCAAACGCCGCTGTTTTACGGCGCGGGGCAGCCGGGGGCACCGGTGTCGGGGGCGCTGGCGCAGGTGCTGGCCGATAAGTTGAAGACCATCAATAACTACGAGGTAGGCCAGGCCGGTGCTTACAGCATCTACGCCAACTCGGACAAGCTCTTTGGGCGGCTCGACTTCAACCTCAACGATAAAACCAGCATTGCCCTGCGGCACAATTTTATTCAGGCCCGCGCCACCAACCTGGAGCGCAGCAACAGCCTGTTTAAGTTTGGCTCGCAAGATTTTGAGCAGAACAATGTGCAAAACTCGACGGTGCTGGAAGTGAAGTCAAACTTCAGCGCCCGGCTGGCCAACAACTTCATTGCCGGCTACACCAATATCCACGACTACCGGGGGTTGCTGGGCGGGCAGTCGCCGTTTCCGCAGGTGCAAATTGGCAACGTGGGGCCGGAGCCGGGCAGTACGCCGGGCCAGACGTTTCGGGGCAGTGGGCAGGTGCTGCTGGGGTCTGACCGTGAGGCCAGCATCTTCAACATGAAGCAGAAAACGCTGGAACTGACCGACAACCTTACCTACTTTGCCGGGCCGCACACCCTCACGCTGGGCACGCACAACGAGCTGTATTCCATCGATTACGGCTTCATCAATGCCTGGAACGGCCGCGTCGAGTACAACAACGTGGACGACTTTCTGGCCGACAAGCCCAACCGCATCCGGGGCACGTACCGCGTCAATCCGGTCTTCGATGCCGCCACCCCCGGCAGCCGCTACGCCCGCAACGGCTACGACGACAACTACAACACGCCGTCGGGCAGCTTCCGCCTCAACCTGTTCAGCGCTTATTTACAGGACGAGTGGAGGGTGAGCGACCGGCTGAAAATCACGCCCGGTCTGCGGGTCGATTTGGCCTCGCTGCCCGACAAGCCGGCCTTGAACGCGGCCCTCGTGACGACACCGGCCAACCAAGCGGCCACCACCGGGGCCACCTACAACCACACGCCCTGGGCCGAGCTGACGAGCGAAAACCTTTTCGGCAAGATACAATTTTCGCCCCGGATAGGCATCAACTACGATGCCCGCGGCGACCAAAGCCTGGTGCTGCGCGGCGGGTCGGGGCTGTTTACCGGCCGGGTGCCGTTTGCCTGGCTGGGCTACGCCTTCTACAACAACGGCGTGGATTACAACTCCGTGGATTTGAACAACATCCGCAGCAGCAACGGCGGCACGGGCACCACGTACCAGCTCTTCGCTGACGACCCGACGCGGGCCAACCTCTTCGGGCAATTGCCGGCTTCGGCCCAAAGCACCACCGAGGTCAATCTGATTGACAAAGACTTTAAAATGCCGCAGGTCTGGCGCTCGTCGCTGGCCGTGGATGCGCGGCTGCCCGGCGGCCTCCGCGCTTCGCTGGAAGGCTTGTTTACGAAAGTGGTGCAGGACGTGACGTTTCAAAACATCAACCTCTTGGACCGGCCGAGTTACTTCACGGCGGGTCCCACCGGGCCGCCGCGCTACAACGCCGTGGCTGGCAGCCCAAACCGCGTGAACAGCAACCTGTCGAATGCCTTTCTGATGACCAATACGCAGGAGGGCTACCGTTACCAACTCACTGGCTCGTTGGGCAAAACCGTGGGTAACTTCCTCGACCTGAGCGCCGCCTACACCTACGGGCAAAGCAAGGACATCAGCAACGGCATTCGCAACTCGTTTCAGAGCAACTGGGAACTGAACCCGTCGCGGAACGTGAACAACCCCGAACTGGCTTTTTCCAATTTCGATTTGCGGCACCGGGTGGTGGGCACCCTCAACCTGCACAAAAGCCTCAGTCCGCGCTTTACGGGCTACTTTACGGCCGTGCTAACCTACGCCAGCGGCTCACCGTTCACCTACGTTTACAACAACAACTTTTTTGGCAACGGCCAGCAAAACGTGCAACTGGCTTTTGTGCCCGAGAAAACCACCGACATCGTGCTTGTAAACCCGGCTTCGGTGCCCGGTTCCGGCCCCTTGTCGCTTGCTGGCACCGCCGGCGCGGGTAGCTTCGCCGAACTTGACCAAACATTGAGCGCCGACCCGTACCTGAGCACCCGCCGGGGCCAGTACACCGAGCGCAACGCCGCCCGCACCCCCTGGAACAATCAGGCCGATGTGCGTTTTATGCTCGAAACCAAGCTCGGCCGTCTCGAAGCCGACCCGGCGGGCGTTGTGGCGGCCGGCCACACCTTGCAGCTTTCGTTCGACATCGTCAATGTGGGCAACCTGCTCAGCAACGAGTGGGGCCGCCAGTATTTCGTGCCCAACACCTTCAACTCCACCGCCGGTTTCGGCCTCAACCAAGTAGGCTACGCCGATGCCCAGGGCAACCTCGTTCGCAACCTCAACCCCGTGACGGTGAACAACGTGGTGGTGGCCGATGCCGCCCAGCAAGCCAGCCGCTACACCGTGCCGGCCTTCACGTACTCGGTGCCCGCCGGCAATGCGTATTCCATCGACCAACTGGCCTCACGCTGGCAGGGCCAGGTGGCGGTGCGCTACTCGTTCTAAAACAGAAGGTTGCACCACTGCGCCGCGTTCTACCACTCTTGCGTGAGCGGGTGCAGCGTCAGTTCGTCAATCACGACATGGGCCGGGGCTTCGAGCACGTAGCGGATGGCCTGGGCCACGTCGGCGGGGCGCAGGTGGGTTTTCTCGGCTTCGAGGCCCCCCGGCTGGGCTTCGTTGAAGTACGTATCGACCAAACCCGGCATCACGACGCTGACTTTGATGCCGTGGGGCCGGACTTCCTTGCGCAGGCTGGCCAGCAGGGCATCCTGGGCGTATTTGCTGGCCCCGTAGGCCGTGCCGTGGGCGAACGTGCGCCGGGCCACATCAGAAGTCACGCCCACAACGTGGCCCCGGCGCTGGGCCTTGAAGTGCGGCACGGCAAACTTGCAGAGCAAAAACGTGCCCTTCACATTGGTGGCAAAAATGCGGTCGAACTCGACGGCGCTGAAGTTCTCCAACTCGTTGAACGAGCCTACGCCGGCGTTGCACACCAGCGCATCGAGGCGGCCGAAGTGCCGCAGGGTTTCGGCCACGACGTGCGCGGCATCGGCCTCATCGGCTACGTCGGCCACAATGCTCAGGCCCTGGGTTTTGAGGGTAAGTTCGGCCAACTCGTCGGCCGAGCGGGCCACGGCCACTACGGTGGCGCCTTGCAGGGCCAGCAGCAGGGCCGTGGCGCGGCCAATGCCCCGGCTGGCCCCCGAAACGATGATAACGTGGTCGGTGAGGTCGGTCATGGTGGGCTAATTGTTGAATTGCTTAATTGTTAAATTGTTAAATTGTTGCTGGCGAGTGCATCTGTCCCGCAGTGGACGCAGTGTTGTTCATGGGCGGCATAAGCAACAATCAAGCAACGCAACATAAGGCTTGTTCACTCGGTGAAACCTGCCAACCGCGAAGCGGTGATATGTTGGTAGTAACGGTATGAAGGTCAGTCCCAAACCGCGAAGCGGTGACACCTCCCGCCCTTGACAGGTGCCACCGCTTCGCAGTTTGGTATTTCTACAAACCACTTGACTACCAACATGACACCGCTTCGCGGTTGGGTGGAGTGCGTAAGTCCTGGCAACAATTAAACTGGCTTACCGGTGCAGCGCATCAAATATACCCTTCCTCTTACTTTACTGGCTTATTGCCGTGTCGGTCGCGTCGGGGTCGTTGAGTTCGGCGTTGGCATCGGTGCCCGTGACGGGGCGATGGGGGCGGGGCTCCATTTCGCCCATGCCGACGCGCGAATTGGGGTTGCTCATCTCGTCGGGGCCGGTGCGGTAGTCGTCGGCGTCCAGCTCGTCCACGGGGCCGGCGCGGCGCACGGGGTTGGGGGCGGCGGCATCGTACTCATCGTCGTTGTTGGGCACGTCGTCGTTGGCGGCAGTGGGGCGGCCCTGGTCGTCGGCGCGGATGTTGTCGGCGGGCGGGGCCATGCGGTCGGCGGTTTCGTTCACGCCGAGGGCCGTGGAGCCGCCGGCGGTGTCGGAGCCGTAGCCTTCCTTGCCGTCGCGGTTGCCGAAGCCGCCACGGGCCTCGTCGTTTTTGGGCGGGTCGGCGTTGGGGATGAGGTGGCCGGCTTGCATCTCCTGGTCGGAGGTGTCGTCGTTGATGACGCGGATGGGACGTTCCATGGTGAGTGTTGAATGGTGAGTGTTGAATGGTGAATGGCTACCGCTGCCGGGAGTTAGGGAGTTACTGCGTTTGCCGGGTTGGGGTTGTTTTCGTCGCTGAGAAGTTGTGCCGGGTTCTGCTTCGCAACGCGCACGGCACCGAACCTTTCCATTCATAATTCATAATTCATACTCCTAACCGTCACCAGCAACTGCCCGAAGTGCCGGGTGCTGTGCTCGGCGGCGTGGACCAGCAGGCCGACGACGGTGCTCGGCACCTGCGCCCGGCCCACGCCGCGCACCTCGGCGAGCGTGGCCGGGTCGGTGGCGCGAAGCTGTTGGATGAAGGCTTCGACCTGCACGGCGAAGGCTGTTTCGAGCGCCGCCAGGGTAGCGGCGGTGGCGGGCGCGGGTGCGGTTTCGGCCGCCAAGTAAGCCAGTTGGGCGGCGGTCAGCGGCTCGGCCCGCGCGTAGGTAGCCAGGCGGTCGAGCACGCCGGCCAGGTGCTTTAGGTGAAAGCCAACGGAGGCCAAACCGGCCGGGCGGTCGTTGAGGTGGGCGGGCTGGAAGCCGGGCAAGAGCGCGGCCAACTCCTCGCGGACTTGCCGCAGGGCGTGGGCCACGGGTTGCAGCAGCGCCGGCACGCCCGGCTCGGAGGCGTTGCGGAGCCATACTTCGGGCCGGGTAGCGGGGATTGAATGACTATTTTCAAGCATTTTGAAGCAGTTGAAACACCGGGCAGCAGGCGGCGCGGGCGACTATCTTTGGGGAGTTGCTGGTTGCTCGTTTTGAAAGCTGTCCCGCAGTGGGCGCGGTGGTAAAAGCGCAGTGAGCGCAGTGCCGTTCCGGGGCCGTATGAGCAACAATTTAGCAATTCAACAATAAAACAATTAAACCCCAATGAAACTTTTCCTGCTGGCCCTCGGCCTGTTGCCCGGCGCGGCCCTGGCCCAGACGTTCACGCCCATCGGCACGTTGCAGGGCAGCGGCCCCGCCGCCACGGCCGGCCCCGCCACGGTGCGCGGCGTGGTCACGGCCGTGTACCCCGACCTCAACCCCGCCGGGTATTACGTGCAAAACGAAGCCGCCGATGCCGACGGCAACCCCGCTACTTCTGATGCCCTCTTTGTGGCCCAGACCAACCCAACAGCAACTGTCGGCGACCGGCTCGCCCTCAGCGGCACGGTGCAGGAAGACAGCTCTTTCCCGTCGTACGGCCAGGCCGTGCTGACGGCGGCCACCGCCACCGTGCTGGCCACGGGCGTGGCCCGGCCCGCCTTCGCGCTGCTCGACAACGCCACCTTCGTGCCGGCCACTGATGCCGAAGCCGTGGAGGGAATGCGGGTGCGGTTCGCGGCCCCGGTGTCGGTGTCGGACGTGGGCGCAGTGCGGAGCCGGGGCGAGCTGCGGCTCTCGCTGCGCGGCCCGGTCTATCAGCCCACCCAACTCATTGACCCCAACGACAATCCGGCCAGCGGCACAACCAGCAGCGGCAACACCAACGCGGCGGCCGTCACGGCCTACGGGGCGGCCAACACGGCCAAGCTGCTGCTGCTTGATGACGGCCGCGCCACCGCCAACCCCGCCCCCACGCCCTACCTCGACCCCGCCCTGGGCACCGTGCGCGTGGGCAGCACCGTGGCCGACCTGCGCGGCATCCTGGCCTTCGGCGGCAACCAGTGGCGGGTGCAGCCGCTGCCGGGGGCCGATGCGCCGGCCGTGGTGGTGCGCCGCCCGGCCGTGCCCGCGTTTGCCCGCGTGCCCGATGCGCGGGTGGCCAGCTTCAACATCGAAAACTACTTCAACGGCAACGGCCTCGGGCAGGGGTTTCCTACCAGTCGCGGGGCCTTGACCTACGCCGATTTCCGCCGCCAACGCGCCAAAATTCTGGTGGCCCTGGCCCAACTCAACGCCGATGCCGTGGCCCTGATGGAGGTTGAGAACGACGGCACCGGCCCCCAATCGGCGGTGCAGGACCTTGTGAACGGCCTCAACCAGGCCGCCGGAGCCGGCACCTACTCTTTCGTGAACGACGGCGGCACCACCCGGCAGGCCGGCAACGGCGATGCCATTCACTGCGCCATCATTTACAAACCGGCGCGGTTGCAGCCCGTGGGGCCGGCGCTGCTGGCCCTGGGCGGGCCGTTCGAGCGCCCGCCGTTGGCCCAGGTGTTTGCCACGCGCCCGGCAGCCGGCACCGTGCCGGCCGACACGTTCGCGCTGGTAGCCAACCACTTCAAGTCCAAAGCCAGCGGCTCGGGGGCCAACGCCGACCAGGGCGACGGCCAGGGCCCGTCGAACCTGCGCCGCCGCCAGCAGGCCGTTGCGCTCGCGCAGTTCATCACCGCCACCGTGGTGCCCGCCGGCAACGCCCGCGTACTCACCGTGGGCGACTACAACGCCGCGTTCGAGGAAGACCCCATGGACGTACTGCGGGCCGCCGGCCTCGTGCCCGGCACCGGCGCGACCAGCACCTCCTACGTTTTTAGCGGCCAGCGCAGCGCCCTCGACCACGCGCTGTACACCGCCGCCCTCGTGGGCCGGGCCGAGGTGCTGCGCTGGGGCATCAACGGCGAAGAACCCGCTTTTCTCGACTACGCCGACGCGGGCTCCGCCACCGACACCACCAGCGTCTTCCGCACTTCCGACCACGACCCCATCCTCATCGGCCTGACACTCAGGGGCCGGCCCAGCGCCGCTACCGCGCCGGCTACGGCCAGCGCCGCGCCGCAACTCCACGTTTTCCCCAACCCGGCCAGCGGAGCCTTCGGCTTCCGGCTGACTGGCCCGGTTGTTTCCGGCCCGCACACAATGGAGTTGTTTGGCAGCCTGGGGCAGTGCCTGGTGCAGCGGCTGGGCACCGTGCCCGAGCTGCAAAACGAGCTGTTACGGCACTCGGCAATTTTGCCCGCCGGCACCTACCTGCTGCGGCTGCGCGGCACCGATGGCGACCTAACGCAACGCGTGACGAAAGAGTAGCGGTTGCGCGGCTGGCGCGGGGCTCTGCCCCGTGACTGAGTGCTGCGGGTTTTCAGCCCGCACCCCAGAACGAGCCAATAGCAAACCGTTCAACGATTGCAGGCTGGAAGCCTGCAGCACTTCGTCACGGGGCAGAGCCTCGCGCCAACCGCACCGCTTGCGTAGCATTAAAATTTCAACGAAAAACCCCCGTAACATTGCGCTACGAGGGTTTTTGTGTTCAGCACACAGCCTTTCAAAAAAAATTTGCGGGGTTGGTGTGCAAAAAATAGTGTGGTGGCATCAGACTACTGACTGCGGGAAGCAGTCGTCAGTAAGTACCACCTCCCCCTCCCACACACCATGCGCCCAATTCATTCTTTCGCGGCCCTTAGTGCCGGCGTATTTTTTGCCCTGACAGCCACCGCCCAGCCGGAAGTGGCTCATACGGCAAGCAGCAATGGCTCAACGAAATCAATACCTGCCGCTGACCAGCTTTTTCGCAAAACCATTTGGCGGATGGTGGACCTGCGGGAGAAGCAGAACCAGCCCATGTTTTCGGAGGGCCGCGAAATCAGCCGGGTGCTGATGGAGGCCGTGAAGCGGGGCGAGTTGCGGGCGTACCGCAGCGACTCGCTGACCCTTACTTACACCATCAAGCAGGTGGTGGCCAATATGTCGTTTTCGGAAGGCGGGGACGAGCGGAGCCAGGCAGAAATCGATGCCGGTATTTCCAGCGACGACAGCGACGACTGGGGGCGGGCCGCTCGCCGGCAGCCCCGCCTGGACAGCCGGGGCCGGCCAATGCGCAACCGGCGCGGGCAGGTACTGTACCGCACCGAAAGCGCCAGCCGTGCGCCCAAGCCCAAACCCAGCAACCCGCAGTACCGCTACAAGGACCTGTACCAAATGGAACTGAAAGAGGACTTGGTCTTCGACAAGAAGAAGACGCGCATGGTGCATGACATTCAGACCGTGACGCTGTTTGTGCCTTCCACCGCAGCAACCAACGCATCGGGCTTTGAGAAGCCAATTGCCACGTTCAA
>JANYFQ010000150.1 GCA_025362615.1 Hymenobacter sp.
CCGTTCAACTTCCCCAACATGGTGCCGCACTGGACGATTCCGAACGCCCTCGTGCTCGGCAACACCATGATTCTGAAGCCATCGGAACTGGTGCCGCTGAGCGCCGTGCGCATCGCCGAGCTGCTAAAAGAAGCCGGCCTGCCTGATGGCGTATTGAACATCGTGAACGGCGACCGCGAAATCGTGGAGGCCATCTGCGACCATCCTGATATTCAGGCCGTGAGCTTTGTCGGCTCCACTGCCATTGCCAAAGTGGTGTACATCCGCGCCACCAGCAACCTCAAGCGCTGCGTGGCCCTGGGCGGGGCCAAAAACCACCTCATGGTGCTACCCGACGCGCACCCCGAGATGACGGCCTCCAACGTAGCCGCCAGTATGTCGGGCTGCGCCGGGCAGCGCTGCATGGCCGGCTCCACGATGATAGGCGTGGGCGCGGTGGACGACATCGTGGCCAAAATTGTGGCAGAAGCCCGCAAAATCATCCCCGGCCAAAACCTGGGCTCCGTCATCAGCAAAGCCGCCAAAGAGCGCATTGAACAACATATAAACGAGGCCGAAGCCGCCGGTGCCAAAATCCTGCTCGACGGCCGCAACACCGTGGTGCCCGGCCACGAAGGCGGTTACTACGTGGGTGCCACCGTGATAGACCACGTAACGCCCGATATGTGCATTGCCCAGGAGGAAGTCTTCGGCCCGGTACTGGCCATCATGCGCACCAATACCCTGGACGAGGCCCTGGTCATCGAAAACGCCAACCCCTACGGCAACGCCGCCGCCGTGTTCACGAGCAGCGGCAGCAGCGCCCGCTACGTCATGGACCACGCCAACGCCGGCATGATTGGTGTGAACATCGGTGTGCCTGTGCCCCGCGAGCCCTTCTCGTTTGGCGGCTGGAACGACTCGAAATTCGGTGCCTGCGACATCACCGGCAAAAGCTCGATTGAATTCTGGACGCAGCTCAAGAAGACCACGACGAAGTGGAACCCGGAGTCGCGGGTGAACTGGATGAGCTAGTCTTGTGCATCACTTGTTTTTAAAAGCAGCGTGAAAGTTTGTAAATGAAACTGTCAATCATTTGCCTTTCGGTTCTTCTTGCCACTTCTGCCTGTCAGCCGGAGGAGAAGCCTGTTAAAGTAGAAAACAAAAGCGCGGTAATTCCAAGTTGGAAGCTGCCGGGTGTAGAGGCAAAGAATGAGCGTTATTGGTTCTGCAATGAAATGGATACTGCATTTCAGCATCCTTTGTCGGTCAAAGTGCTAAACTTGAGAGATTCGATAGGCCCAAAAGAAGCTAAAAGGCTAATTAGTGGGTTGCCTAAACTCAAGAACTTAAATACATTGTGGATTTCCGGCCAACCAAATCTTAATCTAGAACCATTATTTGAGGTTCTGCAATCGTCTGATAGTCTAAAGGAACTCCGAATAACCAGGTGTAATTTAAATATATTAGGGAAAATCAAGAGGCTTAAGAGAATCAAAACGCTCTATCTAGACGAAATTTCAATTCAAAAGGTACATATTAGCTTTTTGGATGACATGAAGCTAAAAAGCTTGACTATAATCGGCCATAAAAATGGTTTTAGTTTTAGTGGCAAATTACACCCCGGCAATTCGCTTGAAGAATTAATAATTGTTTATAACAACGAGAAAGAAATAAACCAACAGCTTCTCAAGTTGAATAACTTGCAGGCATTAAGCATTTCTGCATCTGCTGTTTCCTCCATAAGTCCATCTATTACCAGTCTTTTAAAGCTTAAAACATTAGAAATTTCCTTTACTCCACTGTCCAAGGATGAAGCGAAAATCACAAAGCTGCGACAGTTACTAAAAGGGAAATGTACCGTTTTGACTGAGCAAGACATGCCACCACCACCACACTAACCGAATGGAAACCCTCCTCGCCCCCGACCCTACCCAAATCCTGCACGACAACCTCGACTACACGCTGTTCTCGTGGTCGAAACAAACGGGCCTCAATCCCATCAACGCCGAACACGCTGAGGGCGTGTACGTGTACGACCGCGACGGCAAGCGCTACATCGACTTTTCGGCGCAGCTCATGAACGTAAACATCGGCCACGGCGACCAGCGCGTAACCGAAGCCGTGGCCGCCCAGATGCGCGAGCTGAGCTACGTGTATCCGGGCATGATAACCAAGGCGCGGGGCGATTTGGGCAAGCGCCTGGCCGAGATAACGGCCCCCAACCTCACGAAGGCATTTTTCACGCTGGGCGGGGCCGAGGCCATCGAAAACGCCATCAAGCTGGCGCGGGTGTACACGGGGCGGCACAAGATTGTGTCGCTGTACCAGTCGTTCCACGGGGCCTGCTACGGGGCCATGAGCGTGGGCGGCGACCCCCGCAAGTTTGCCGTCGATAGCCAGGCCATGCCCGGCACGGTCCACGTCGAGAACCCGTATTTCTACCGCTGCCCCTGGCACTCCGACACGCCCGAGCAGTGCGCCGAGCGGGCCGCCGCCGCCATGGAGCGCATCATCGGCTACGAAAACCCCGGCAGCGTGGCGGCCATCATCATGGAAGGCGAGTCGGGCACGTCGGGCTGCATCAAGTACCCGCCCACGTACTGGGCGCGGGTGCGCGACATCTGCGACCGGCACGGCATTTTGCTGGTGGCCGACGAGGTGATG
>JANYFQ010000152.1 GCA_025362615.1 Hymenobacter sp.
ATCGGTGCCAGTCGTGGCGTTTATGTTGCTGCTCGGGGGCGTAGTGCTGTTGCTTGTCGAGCAGCAGCACCTCGCCGGTGTCAAAATCAAAGTCGGCCAGGGTTTTGACGGCGGGTTGAGCGGCGGGTTTTTCGGTCATACGAGCTGTAAATTTACTTTCAGGGCCAGCAGCACCAGCAGCAGGCCGCCCACAATGATGCGGTAGATGCCAAAGGCGCGGAAGCCGTACTTCGCCACAAAACCCACAAAAAACCGGATGGCCAGCAGCGCCACCCCAAACGCCACCACGTTGCCCAGGGCCAGCAGGCGCACTTGTTCGGGGGTAAAAAGATGGGCCATATCCACGCCGTGCGCTTTGGCTTCCTTGAAATAGTCGTACAAATCCTTCGCCGAGGCGGCCAACATGGTGGGCATGGCCAGGAAAAACGCAAATTCGGCCGCTGCCCGCCGCGTCAGGCGTTGCGTGAGGCCGCCCACGATGGTGGCGGCCGAACGGCTCGTACCCGGCACCACGGCCAGGCACTGAAACACGCCAATTACGAACGCCTGCCGGTAACTGGGGTTGGTAACGGGCCGCTCGCCGGCTTCGGCATTTTGCTGCGGAAACCACTGGTCCACAAACAGCAGCACTACGCCCCCGAGCAGCAACATAAACGCCACGACTGGCACCGATTCGAGCAGCGCATCAATGTGTTTTTTGAGAAAAAATCCTACCACCACAATCGGCAGAAACGCCACCAACAGCTTGAAATAGAAATCAATGCTCTGAAAGAACCGCCGCCAGTACACTGCAAATACCGACAAAATAGCCCCAAGCTGCACCACCACAAGGTAGAGCTTGGTAAAGCTCGTGAGTGGAATGCCGAACAGGGCCGCCGTCACAATCATGTGGCCGGTGCTCGAAACGGGCAGGAACTCGGTGAGTCCCTCGATGATGGCGAGTAAAATCGCGTGCCAGTAGGTCATTCTTTTTAGCTGGTAGCTGTTGGCTGATAGCTGTTAGCGACGTGAAAATCAACGCGACCAATTCGCTTGCAAGGGCGAAATCCAAGGACATATTTTGAATTTCACCAACGGCTAACAGCTAACAGCCATCAGCTTGCATATCAAACTACAGCCGTTTGTAGGCCGGGGCGGCGGGCGTGGCCGGGCCACCCAGCGGGCTGCCCACCACCGGAGCCGGGCCGGCCGCCACGCCGGGAGCCAGCGGGTTGGCTGTTTCGCCCCCGCTAACAACAGCGGCCGGGTCGCGCAGCATGATGGCGTAAAATTCTACGCCAAAGCCGGTTAGCAAAAGCAAAGGGCCGAGGGTGATGCCGATGAAATCCTCGCCGTAGTTGGCTTTATCGCCGAGCATCATGGCAATGAAGCCCGCACCGAGCAGGACCAGGCCCAGCCACATGATTTTGTAATTCCGGGGGCCAAAAGCGAATTGTTGCATCTTGTTTAATTGTTTAATTGTTTAATTGTTGCATTGTTTAATTGTTGCTGGCGAATGCACCTGTCCCGCAGTGGGCGCAGTAGGCAAAAACAGACCGTTGAACGACCAAACAATTTAGCAATTCAACAATTCAACAATCAGACAATTCAACACCTAATTCAGCTCGTCCAAACTCATTCGCAGGTACTTATGCACGGCGCGGGCCGAGCTGAAGAAGCCGATGACCACGCCCAGGCCCACCACGGCCAGCAGCAGGCCACCGAGTAGCACGTCGTCGCGCAGCAGGCGCAACTCTTTGATTTCGAGGTAGGCATATTGCAGCAACGAGAGCAGCAGCAGCGCCGCCAGCACCCCAGCGGCCAGGCCCTGCCAGGTGGCCCGCCGCAGAAAAGGACGCTGAATGAAGCCCGCCGTTGCGCCCACGAGCTGCATCGAACGAATCAGGAAGCGTTGCGAGTACAAAGCCAGCCGAATGGTGTTGTCAATCAGAATGATGACGACCAGCACCAGCACCGCCGCGAAGCCCAGCAGCACGAGGCTCACGCGGGTCAGGTTCTGGTTGATGCTGGCAAACAGGCTTTGCGGGTACTGCACCTCAAACACGCCGCGCTGGATGGCCAGGGCGCGGTCGAGGCGGCGCAGGTGGGCGGTATCGGTGTATTCGGGCTTGATTTTGAGCACGTAGGCATCGCGTAGGGGGTTGTCGCCCAGAAACTCCTTGAAATCTTCGCCGGTGGTTTGCAGGAGCTGCCGGGCACCGTCTTCCTTGCTCACAAAGCGGATTTGGGGCTTGCCGCCCAGCTCGGCCACGTAGGGCTGCTGGCCCAGGTCTTGCTGTAAGCGCAGCAGCTCGGTTTCGGGCAAATCGCGCTCCAGATACACTTGTACCTCAAGGTTTTCGCGCACTACTTGCGAGAGGCGGTGGGCGTGAATCAGCAGCAGGCCAAACAAGCCCACCACCATCAGCGCCAGCGTGATGCTGAACACCACGAGCAGGGTGGGGTAGTTGCCGTGTTTTTTGGGGTGAGGGGCAGACATGGGCGCACAAAGGTAGCGGCACCGCGCGGTTTGGGGGTGTTGGCACGGGCCTTCTGGCCCGTGCCAACTGCCTGACCGCAGTCAGGTAACTGATGTTACGCGGGGCAGGCGATTGGCGCGGGCTTCTTGGCCCGTGCCGGCTACTAGCGGGCCGCTGGCCCGTACCCCAGGCCGAAATCGTCCGCTCGTCCAACACGCATCGTTCAACGATTGGGGCCAGCGGCCCCCAAAGTAGTCGGCACGGGCCTGGAGGCCCGCGCCAAAGCGTCACCGCGTAACA
>JANYFQ010000218.1 GCA_025362615.1 Hymenobacter sp.
CCCGCTACCCCAGCGGCAGTCGCGCCACCACCCCAAACCCGCCTTCGGTTTCGTAGCGCACGGTGCCGCCCAGGGCTTGCACGCGGGCGGGCATATTGGCCAGGCCGTGGCCGGGGCGCGGGGCGGGCGCGGCGGCCAGCGCCCGGCCGTCGTCGCGGATGGCCAGCTCCAGGTGCCCGGCTTCGTGGCGCAGGATTACGGTCACTTCCGTGGCTTGCCGGGCGTGTTTCACGGCGTTGTGCAGGGCCTCTTTGAAGACCAGAAACAGCACTTGCTGGGGGGCCGTGGGCACGGGCAGGTGCTTGAGGGCGGGGTCGGCGGCGAAGTTCAGGTCCAGGCCAGCGGCGGGCAGCACGAGGTGGGCGTGGTCGCGCATCCTATCCAGCAACGGGCCGAGGGTGGGGGCGTGGCCGAGCTGGCTCAGGCCCCATACCACGTCGCTCATGTGGCGCACGGCATCGCGGCTGGTGCTGGCCATGCGCCGGAGTTCGGCCGGGTGCTGGGCGGCGGGCAGCAAGCCCTGGCTGATGAGGTCGCTTTGCAAACTGACCTGGGTGAGGAGCGAGCCCACGTCGTCGTGCAGGTCGGCGGCGATTTGCTGGCGCAGCAGGGTTTCGGCGGCGGCGGCGGCGGCGGCCTGGCGCTGGCGGTAGCGCCCGAACCAGAGGCTTCCCCCCACCAGGGCCAACCCGGCCAGGGCCGCCACCCCCAAAGCCTGCTGGCGGGCGCGCAAGGTGGCCAACTCCTGCTGCTGGCCCTGCAGGCGGGCGGCCTGGGCTTGCAGGCGGGCTTGCTGGGTTTGCTCGCGGCTTTGGTGGCGCAGGGCCAGCACCTGCTGGTCGGCCTGGGCGGCGCGGCTGGTTTGCTGAGCGGCCAGCAGCTGCTGGGTAAGCAGCAGGCGGTGGCGGCGGTTCAGGGTGTCGCGGTAGGCGGTGGTTTGCTGCTGGCCCAGCAGGCGCAACAAGGCGGCGCGTTGGGCTTCGGCGGCGGCGCGGGCGGTGGCCAGGGCCAGTTGCTGCTCGGTGCGCTCGGTATCGAAGCCCACGCGCAGGGCGGCTATTTCCTTGCTGCTGCTGGCGGCCGCTTGGCGCAGCTCCAGGGTGCGCTGGCGCTGGAAGTAGCCCAGAGCGGCGGCCTCGTCGTGGCGGGCCTGGGCGAGGCCGCCTAGTAGCTTTAGGTTCAGCAGGGCGGTGGCGGGGCTGCGGTAGAGGGAGTCGAGCGCCTCCACTTCCAACGCCGTGCGCTGGGCCTCGGCGGGGCGGTGCTGCTTGTCGTAGAACTTTGCCAGGGCATAAAGGCTGGCACCGCGCCGCAGGGGCTGGCTTCCCTGGCGGGCCAGGGCCACGGCTTGCCGGAAGTAGGCTTCGGCCGAATCGGGCTGGCCGAGCCTGGCGAATGTAGTGCCCAAGTGGGTAAGGCATAGCTGCATGCCGTCGAACTGATGAAAGCGTCGCGCCAGCCTCATTTCCTGGCGCGCGTAGCGCAGGGCCTGGGGCAGGCTGTCGGTGTCCAAGGCCATGACGTACAACATCCCATAAGTAATGCCGAGGTTGACGGAGTTCGAAGTGGCCAGCCTCAAGGCGATGCTTTGGCGGGCGTAGCGGCTGGCCTCGGCGTAGCGCTTGCGCTGCAGATTCAACCCAGCCAGGTTGTGGAGGGCAGAGGCCTCCAGCTCTCGTTTGTCGGGCAGCTCATCGGAGAGCTGCCGGGCCCCGCGTGCGGCCCGCACGTAGTAAAATTCGGCCGAATCAAGCTGCTCCTTGTTGTGGAACAGCGCCCCCCGGCCGTTGTCGATATTCAACTGATTGACGACATCGTGCCGGGCGGCTGCGGCCCGGTAGGCCGCCCGATAAGCAGCCAGGGCCGCGGCCGGGCGGTTCTGGCGGTAGTGCGTTTGCGCCAGCATCCGCTGGGCAATTACCTCCCCGGCCTGGCCGGCTACCAAGGGCAGTGCCTGCTCCGCCAGCCGCTCGGCCTGCGCCAATTGCCCCACCCGGTAATACGTGCTGCCTTGCTCGATGAGGGCCTGGCCCAGCGCCGACGGCTCGTGCAGTTGGCGGGCCACCCGGGCGGCGGCGCGGGCGTAGCACAGGGTGCGGGCCGTGTCGCTGTGGGTGCCGTAGGCTGCGGCTACCCGCAGCAGGGCTTTAAGGTAGGTGGCAGGGGTGCCGGGGGTGCGCAGCAGGCGCTGCAGGCTATCGGGCGCGGGCGGCAGCGGGTGGGCCGCCGGGCGCTGGGCCAGGGCCGGACCAGCCAGGGCCAGCACCAGCAGGAGCGTCCAGAAAAGGTGCTTGCGCATAAGAAACCGAATGGTAGAAATCGGATGGAATGCGGCAATCTACAAAGAAAAAAGCCCATCTACCCGGCTTGTCCTCGCCCAAAACCTAGAAAGCGCCGACCTACCGGCCGGCGCTTTCTTGAGTTTTGGGCGAGGACGAGGACCACGCGTCCGGGGCTTCCGTAACGCCTACAAGCGCCGGCCGCTGCCGGCGGCCCTACTGCACCCGGAACCAGGCACCACTGCCGTTGGCGTAGAGAGCCCAGACGTATTTCACGGAGTGGACTCCGTTAAAATTTGCATCGGCCAAGGCCACGGAAAGGCCGGGGCTGTCGGTGTTGGTGCCGCTCACGGTGCTGGGGCTGCCCGCCGCGTTCACCAGGGTAAGCTCCTGGCCTTCTGCCTGGCCCGCGCTGGCAGCGGGCAGCGTGAGGGTGGCGGCGTAGGCCGCGTTCTGAAGCTTGAAGATGCTGAAGGCCACGTCGGCGGCCGTGAGGGTGTAGGCCGCTTGGTTGACGGGGCACAGGCGCACGGCCAGGCGCAGGTTGCCGTTCACGTCGAGCCGGGCGGCGGGCGAGATGGTGCCGATGCCCACGTTGCCGCCCTGCTTGATGATGAGGTCGGTGGTCCAGCCCGCGCCCGAGGGGTCGGTCAGGGCGTTGTCCGTGTGCATGAAGCGAATGTCGCGGTCAGCCCCGTTGTAGGCGTAGAAGTACAGGTCCGCATCGGCGGCCGTGTTGCTCATGTTGCCGGCCCCGATGCCAAAGTTGGCGTCGTTGAACATGAGGCGGCTGTGGCGCTGGTATCTGGCGTTGCCAAACACCCCTTGCAGCAGGGCGTGGGCGCTACCGTCGGTGGTGGCATCGCCCAGGTGCAACGCGTAGGCGGGGCTGGCGGTGCCGATGCCCACCTTGCCGGCCACGGTGCTGTTGCCGCCAATCACGGCGTTGCCGTCGATGTTAAAGTTGGCCCCGGTTTGTTGCGTGGTCTGGTTTTTAATCACGCCCGTGATGTTGGCCCCGCTCAAGGCCGGCGCGGCCAACACGGGGTCGGGGGCGATG
>JANYFQ010000188.1 GCA_025362615.1 Hymenobacter sp.
GCGAGCGCGGCACCCTCACGCTGCGCTTCCTCAACATTCACTTGCCCCACCAGCGGCGCAACGACCTGGGTTCGCAGGGTTTCGTGCGCTTCCGGGTGCGGCCCCGCGCCTCGCTTGTGCTGGGCGACGTGGTGCGCAACACGGCCGATATTTTCTTCGACTTCAACGCGCCGGTGCGCACCAACACGGCCAGCACGGCCGTGCTGCTGCCCACGGCGGTGCTGGCCGATGCCCGCGCCACGGCCTTTGCGGCCTACCCCAACCCGGCCCGCGAAACCGTGACGCTGACCGCTGAACTGAAAACCGGCGGCGCGGTGCGCGTGGCCTTGCTTGATGCACTGGGCCGGGCTGTGAGCCAGCGCAGCTTCGCAGCTCCGGCCGGGCCGCTGCGCCACACGCTGGGCATTGCCGGCCTCGCGCCGGGCGTGTACGTGCTGCGCCTGACGCTGCCCGATGGCCGCATCTCCGGCCAGCGCCTGACAGTGGAATAAACCGGCCCTGCCCGGCACCGCCCACATTCCCCCACATTCCAAACGTATTTCTTTTTCGTCGAACCCATGAAATTTCTTCGTAATCTTTTCCTGCTGGTAGCCCTGCTAGTCGGCGGGCAACGCGCTGCTTCGGCGCAAGTAGTGGAATGGGCCAACCTAGCCCAGCCCCGACGCGGTAGCAACGCCGGTATGTGCCAGGCCAGCTGCACTGACCGCAGCGGCAACACGTTCGCCTTTCTGGCTTTTTCCGACAGTGCCTACATTGGCGGGCGGGTGGTGCGCCGGGGCAGCGCCACGGGCAACATCAGCAGCAACGCCCTGATTAAGTACGACTCGCTGGGCCGCGTGGCCTGGGTGAAGGTGCTGGGCAACGTGCGGATAAGCTACCGCAGCATCGTGCCGGACCCCAGCGGGGGAGGCGTTTTCTTTGCGGCCTACGCCTATGGCAGCCCCACCTGGGACGGGGCCCCGCTGCCCAGCGGCGGCACCCGGAACTTCTTCGCCAAATGCACGGCGGCCGGAGCGCTGGCCTGGGCATCGTCTGTTCCCGGCGATTCCAACACGGCCGCCAGCCTGGCCGCCGACGGACAGGGGAGCTTGTACCTGATAAGCTCAACGTCCATCAACCGGCCGCTAACCAACGCGGTGGGCTTCATCAACGGAGTACGGGTGGACACCACCTCCGCCTTTGTGCTCAAAGCCAATCCGGCCGGTGTTGTTCAGTGGGTGCATTTGCTGAAGGGGACCCCGCTGCCCTACTCTTCGTTGCCCTACGCCGTGCGGGCCCCCAGTGGTCTGTACGACTGGGGGCTGGTTGGCCGGCCCGGCGGCGGCTGCCTGCTGCGCGGCATCTACGGCGACTCACTGCAATTCGACAACGCCACCATTGCCAGCACCCGCTCGGGGGCGGGCAGCAAAGACAATTTCGTGGCGCGGCTGACCGCCGCTGGCACCGTGGCCTGGGTGCGCCCCGGCGACGAAGGCAACGGCACCGACCCCGTGCCCGACAACCAGGACCAGACCGGCCTGGCCACCGACCGGGCTGGCAACTACTACCTCACCGGCCGTAGCTTTTTGGGCTTGAGCGTGGCCAAATACACCGATGCCGGCGCCCTGGTGTGGGCACGTAATCAGCGGCCCACTGCCGCGCCCACCGGCGCGACCGGCACCCAGGTAAGCGTGGACGATGCCGGGGCCGTGACCATCCTGGCCGTGACCCGCAACCTGCCCAGCGACCCGCTGACGGTGGTGGGCAGCTACGCGTTGCGCAGCATTTTCAGCATCATTCGCTACGACGCGGCCGGGCAACTGACGTGGGCCACCGACAACGGCTTGGTCACTCAGCCAGCGCTTCCCGACGCATTTTCCTACAATCAAGTGTCGTTGGGCGTGGACGGGCCGGGCAACGTGTACCTGGCTTCGGAGGTGTACAGCTACCGCAGCAACATTCCCGGCCGGCCGGTGCTCCCGGTGGTTCGGCTCGGCGATTTCACCCTGGTGGGCGGCGGGGTGGCCGTGGCCCGCATCGGTACGCGACACAACACCGTGCGCGGCCGGCTGTACCTGGATGCCAACGGCAACGGCGTACGCGAGGCCAATGAAGGTGCCTTCCCCCAGAACATGGTGCTGCAAGGCGTGCAGCCCACGTACCAGGGCCTGGGCACGATGGAGCCGGACGGGAATTTCAATGTGTACCTGGGCACCGGGGCCTACACGCTGGCCCCGCCCGTGCCGCCGCTGCACTACGCGCTCACGCAGCCCGGCAGCAGCGGCTACAGCGGCTCCTTCGTGGGCTACGGGCGGGTGGACACGGCCCGCCATTTCGGCTTCCGGCCCATCCCGAATCAGGTCGATTTGCGGGCCACGCTCACGCCCTACACTGCCGCCCGGCCGGGCTTCCAGGCCCGGCAGCGCCTCACGCTTGATAACGTGGGCACCAGCACCATCCCGGCCGGCACAGCTACCCTCACGCTCGATGCCAACACGGCCTTCGTGAGCAGCTACCCCACGGCCACGGCCACCGGCCGCGTCGTGCGCTGGAACTACCCCGCCATCCCGCCCTTCGGCCGCCGCTCCCTCGACGTGACCACCAGCCTGCCCGCCACCGTGCCCATCGGCACCGCGCTGCAAAGCGCCGCCGACGCGCCCGTGCCCGGCGACGTGGTGCCCGCCGACAACAGCAGCAGCGCCAGCCAGACCGTGACCGGCTCCTACGACCCCAACGACATCAGCGTGAACTACGAGCGCCTCTCGCCGGCGCAGGTGGCGGCCCGCCTGCCGCTCGACTACACCATCCGCTTCCAAAACATGGGCACCGACACGGCCTTCACCGTCGTGATTACCGACACGCTCGACTTCCGCAAGCTCGATTTGACGACGCTCGAACTTGTGGCCGAGTCGCACCGCTGCACCTGGAGCCTGAGCGGGCGCGGCACCCTGACGCTGCGCTTCCTCAACATCGGCCTGCCCCACCGTTCGCGCAACGAGTTGGGTTCGCAGGGCTTCGTGCGCTTCCGGGTGCGGCCCCGCGCCTCGCTGGTGCTGGGGGATTTGGTGCAAAACAAGGCCGACATTTTCTTCGACTTCAACGCGCCGGTCCGCACCAACACGGCCACCACGGCCGTGCTGCTGCCCACGGCCCTGGCGGCCGAGGCGCGGGCCACGGCCTTCGCCGCCTACCCCAACCCGGCCCGCGAAAGCGTCAGCATCAGCGCCGAATTGACAAGCGGCGGCACCGTGCGCGTGGCCTTGCTTGATGCGCTGGGCCGCACGGTGCGGCAACTGCGCGTGGCGGCGGCGGCCGGGCCGTTGCGCCACACGCTGAGCGTCATCGGCCTCGCGCCGGGCGTGTACGTGCTGCGCCTCGCGCTGCCTGATGGCAGCGCCAGCAGCCAGCGCTTGGTGGTGGAATAACACTCTATCCCAGGGCTGTCCGCAACCTGGATAAGTTCTTGGTTTTAGGTATTGGGTTTTCGGTGTTGGGCGGTGGGCCACTCTTGAGCCTGCTTTCGGTTTCTGACCCCTAACACCCAACACCTAACACCTAAAACCAAGAATGAAACCCCCAACACCCCAAGCCAGAGCGCAACAGCTCGGTGCCTTCTTAACCTATCGACTTCTTATGAAACCGTTTTATAACCTTCTGCTGCTGGCCGCCTTGCTGCTGGGCGGCCCCGGCCGCGCCTCGGCCCAATTGATAGAGTGGGCCCGGCTGGCCCGCAATGCGGGCAACAACTCGGGCTTTGCGGGGGGCGCAGCGGTGGATGCCGCCGGCAACAGCTACGTGGGCTTGGTGTTCAAGGACAGCGCCCGCGTGGGCACCGTGCAACTGCGGGCCGTGAACGGCACCCAGGCCGTCATCAAGTATGACTCGACGGGGCGCGTGGCCTGGGTGCAGCAACTGGCCAATGTGTTTCTCGACACCTACGGCCTGGCCCTGGACCCCAGCAGCCAGGACGTGTTCGTGACGGGCCGTTTCAGCACCAACCCCCGCTGGGGCGGCGTGGCGGTGGCCGGCGGCGGCAACCGCAACTTTTACGGCCGCCTGGCCGCCGCCACCGGCCGCCTAAGCTGGAACAACAGCCTGCCCCAGCAGCTCAACGTGGAAACCGCCCTGGCCGTGGACGGCACCGGCAACTGCTACCTACTGAGCCAGATTGACAGCGTAGTAACCATCGCCGGGATGCGCCTCGACTCGACCCGGCGCTTTTTGGTGGGGGCCCGCACCGACGGCAGCGGGCAGTGGGTGAACGTGTTTCGGGGCGTGGCCGCCTCGGCCCAGACCGGCGTGAACGGCCGGCCCTACGACGGTTTGTTTTCGGGGCAGGGCCTGGCCCCGCGGCCGGCCGGCGGCTGCTACCTCTACGGGGCGGCCATCACGTCGGTGTTTTACGGCCCCAACCCCGTGGCCGTGGCCAACACGGCCACCATCAGCTACGCTTTTGATTACCTGCTGCGCGTGGCCCCCGGCGGGGCGCTGGTGTCGGCCGGGGTGGCGCCCCGGGCGGCCATGCCCGTGGTGCGGCTGCGGGCACTGGCCGTGGACAGCCTCGACAACCTCTACATGACCGGCGACGTGAGTTCTGTCATCGGCGTTGGGGTGGCCAAGTACAGTGCCGCCGGCACCCTGCTGTGGGCCACCAACGCCGAGCCCACCACGGGCGGCTTTCCGGGGGCTACCGGCGAGCACATCGCGGTGCATCGCAACGGCGAGGTCACCATTCAGGTGTACACGGCCCTTATTGCGGGGCGTTCGCCCACCACCATCGGCACGCTGGTGCTGCGCTCGGGCAACAACCTGGTGCGTTTCAGCGCCAGCGGCCGGCCGGTGTGGGCCGTGGGCGACGGCACGGGCCAGCCGCCTTACAGCAGCGGCTACTGCGACGGGGTGGCCTTTGGGGCCGACCGCCGGGGCAATATGTATTGGTGCCTGACGGCCACTACCAGCTCGGCCACCGGGCCGGGGGGCTTCAGCACCACGCCGCCCGCCAACCGCCTCGGGGCCTTCACGCTGGTGGGGGCGGGGGCCGTGGTGGCCCGCATCGGCACGCGGCACAACACCGTGCGCGGCCGGATTTTTCTGGACCAGAACGGCAACGGCCGCCGCGATGCCGGCGACGCGCCCTTCCCCCAAACCCTGGTGCTGGAGGCCACGCGGGGCACCCTGAGCACGTTCAGCTCGCTGGAAAGCACCGGCGACTACGCCATGTTTCTGGGCACCGGGGCCTACGCGCTGCCCGCCCCCGGCCCGCCGCTGCACTACACGGTGTCGTTGCCGGCCAGCGGCAGCTACAGCGGCAGCTTCGCGAGCTACGGCGGCGTGGACACGGCCCGGCACTTCGGCTACCGGCCCGTGGTCAACCAAGCCGATTTGCGGGTGACGCTCACGCCCTACGGCGCGGCGCGGCCGGGTTTTTTGGTGCGCTACCGCCTCACCCTCGAAAACATCGGCACCACCGCCGTGGCCAGCGGCACGGCCAGCGTGGTGCTTGATGCCCGCCTGGCCTACGTCGGCAGCACCCCCGCCGCCGCCCGCACCGGCCAAACCCTGGCCTGGACCTACGCCAACCTGGCCCCCTTCGCCCGCCGCGAGTTCGACATCCTGACCAGCCTGCCCGTGAACACGCCCCTGGGCACCGCCCTCAGCAGCACGGCCGCCGCCCCGCTGCCCGCTGACGTGGCCCCGGCCGACAACAGCAGCACCGCCGCCCACACCGTGACGGGCTCCTTCGACCCCAACGACCTCAGCGTGAATTACCAGCGCCTCACGCCCGCCCAAATCGCCGCCGCGCAGCCCCTCGACTACACCATCCGCTTCCAGAACATGGGCACCGACACGGCCTTCACCGTGGTACTCACCGACACGCTCAACTTCCGCAAGCTCAGCCTCAATTCGCTCATGCTCGTGGCCCAGTCGCACAACTGCCTCTGGAGCCTGAGCGGGGCGGGCCTGCTCACGGTGCGTTTCCTCAACATCCGGCTGCCGCACCGGGGCATCGACGTGATACGTTCGCAGGGCTTCGTGCGCTTCCGGGTGCAGCCCAAGCCCACGCTGGCCGTGGGCGACGTCATCCCCAACCACGGCCACATCTTCTTCGACTACAACGCCCCCATCCGCACCAACACCGCCACCACGGCCGTGCTGCTGCCCACGGCCACGGCGGCGGCCCGCCCCGGCCTGGCCTGGGAAGTGTACCCCAACCCGGCCACGGCGGCCGTCACCATCGCCGCCACGCTGCCCACCGGCGGCCCGGTCAGCCTGCGGCTGCTTGATGCCCTGGGCCGCCCCGTGCGCCAGCAGCGCCTGCTGGCCCCCGCCGGCCCGCTGCGCGAAACCCTGGCCCTGCACGGGCTGGCCCCCGGCGTGTACGTGCTGCAAGTGGCGTTGCCCGGCGGCACGGTGAGCAAGCGCGTAACTATCAATGAGTGAATGGCACACAATGAGTGAATGAGTGAATGAGCGAGTGAGTGAATTATTAGTTTGGCAACGCAAGGGGACGCACTGCCAACTAATAATTCACTCACTCGCTCATTCACTCATTCACTCATTCACTCATTCACTCATTGTACCAACCCCTCGGCCAGGCGCACCAGGCGCACGAACTCGGCGCGGTAGCCGTCGGTGTCCGCGCCGCGCGATGCATCCGCAAGTTGGGCGGTGGCGGCGTAGGTGGCCGTGCCGCCCTGGGCGCTTTGGCGCAGCAGCAGGCCGAACTGGGCCACGGCAGCCGCGAAGCGGAAGTCGGGCGACGCGGTGGCCAGCGGGCCGGCCGCGCCGGTCAGGGGCTGGGTGAGGAGCTGGCTGGTGCTGCCCTGGGGCTGCTTGTAGCGCAGTTTCACGGTCAGGATTTCGCCCGCAGGGCTGCCGCCGAAGCCCGCCACCAGGCCCGCCGTGGTGCTGTAGCGCAAGGGGTCGATGAGGGGCTGGGCGCTGCCGGCGGGCACAATTTCGTAGAGGGCCGTGACGGTGTGGCCCGCGCCGAGGTCGCCGGCATCTTTGCGGTCGTTGTTGAAGTCTTCGGCGGCGAGCAGGCGGTTTTCGTAGCCCACGAGGCGGTAGTGGGCCACGCGGGCGGGGTTGAATTCGATTTGCAGCTTCGCGTCCTGGGCCACGGTGAAGAGCGTGCCCCCGAACTGCGCCACCAGCACCCGCCGGGCTTCGTCGAGGTTGTCGAAGTACGAATAGTTGCCGTTGCCTTTGTCGGCCAGCAGCTCCATCTGGCTGTCGCGCAGGTTGCCGCGCCCGCAGCCCAGCACGGTCAGGAACACGCCGGTTTCGCGCTCGGTGGTGATGAGCTGCTCCATGGCGGCCTCCGAGCTTTCGCCGATGTTAAAATCGCCGTCCGAAGCCAGGATGACGCGGTTGTTGGCTTCCTTTTGAAAGTACTGCCGGGCCGTGGCGTAGGCCAGGCGCAGGCCCGCGCCGCCCGCCGTGCTGCCCCCGGCCTGCAGGCGGTCGATGGCATCAACAATGGCTTGCTTCTGGCTGCCGGGCGTGGGCGGCAGCACCAGCCCGGCGGCCCCGGCGTACACCACGAGGGCCACGTGGTCTTGCGGACGTAGCTGCTGCACGAGCAGCTTGAGGCCCGCCTGCACCAGCGGCAGCTTGTCGGCTTCCATCATCGAACCCGACACGTCCACCAGAAAAACCAGGTTGGCGGGCGGCAGGTTGGCCGTTTCGATGCGCCGCGCCTGCACCCCGATGCGGGCCAGCTGGTGGGCCGGGTTCCAGGGGCACTCGGCCAGCTCGGTGCTGATGCGGACCGGGTCGGGCGAAGTGGCGGCCGGCGCGGCGTAGTCGTAGCGGAAGTAGTTCAGCATTTCCTCTACCCGCACGGCGTCGCGCGGGGGCAGCTGGCCTTCGTTGAGGAAGCGGCGCACGTTGCTGTACGAGGCATTGTCCACGTCGAGCGCGAAGGTGCTGAGGGGGTCTTTCTTCGCCTCAAAAAACATGTTTTCGGTCACGTGGGCGTAGGTGTCGCCGGCTCCGGCTTCGGCGCGGGCGGGTAGCGTGGGCGACGGGGCGGACCAGTCGCTTTCAGCTTCGGAATCGGCCGCGGAGTAGCCGGGCTTCGCGGTGCTACGCCTGGCTTTGCGGGGGCTGGCGGTGCCACGTATCTGCACGCCGGCTACTTT
>JANYFQ010000196.1 GCA_025362615.1 Hymenobacter sp.
GCCAAGCTGTGCTTGGCGGTACACACCGCACCCGGCAAGTAAGGCCATCAGCCCGCAACTTCTCCTAAGTGTTTGCCCGTCCAAGGGTTCGGCCGTAGCTTTGCAGCACCAAACAAAAACACAAAAAGCCGGTGTCGGTTAGCGGTCGATACCACCTGATTTGTAATCAGGAATCGTAAGAACATCGTAGGTTCGAATCCTACCACTGGCTCTTTAGGTTTTTAGTACGAAGCGCCGGCCTTGATTTTCAGGGCCGGCGCTTCGCGTTTCAGGCAGGCTTAGAAAGCTTTTTGTCGGACAAAACAATTTATACATTTGTGAAATACACGAATGTATAATAAACAAAAACAGCAGCTTACAAATTAATTCAATGTCTCTCATTCCCGCCACCGCCGCCCACGTCGAAGCCTTGTTCACTGGCGAAGGCTCCGGCCACGACTGGGCCCACATCCGCCGCGTGTGGCAGATGGCCCGCCGCCTGGCCGCCGCCACGCCCGGTGCCGACCCCGAAATCACCGAGTTGGCCGCCCTGCTCCACGACATCGCCGACTGGAAGTTTCACGACGGCGACTACGAGGCCGGCCCCCGCGCCGCCCGCGCCTGGCTCGCGGGGCAGGGGGCCGACGAGGCCACCATCGCCCGCGTCGAAACCATCATCCGCGAGGTGTCTTTTAAAGGCTTGGGGGTCGAAACGCCCGTCAGCACCCCCGAGGCGGCCCTGGTGCAGGACGCCGACCGGCTCGACGCCATCGGGGCCATCGGCGTGGCGCGGGCCTTCGCCTACGGCGGCCACAAGGGCCGCGCCTTGCACGACCCCGCCGTGCCGCCCGTAGCCCACGCCACCTTCGCCGCCTACCAGCAAAACACCGCGCCCACCCTCAACCACTTCTACGAGAAGCTGCTGCACCTCAAGGACCGCCTCAACACCCCCGCCGCCCGCGCCGAGGCCGTGGGCCGGCAGGCATTCATGGAAGCCTTCGTGGCGCAGTTCCTGGCCGAGTGGGGGGAGTGACGGGCGACCGGTGGAAAAGTGGTCGGACGAATCGTCCGACTACTTTTCGCAGAACCCCCCGCGTGAGGCCAGTGGTCGGGCAAATTCCGCGAAGCGGTTCGTCCGGCCACTGCGGTGAGAACGACCTGGGTGTGGGCCGTTTCAGGGCAGCTTACGGCAGTGGCCGGACGAACCCTGCGGGGATTCGCCCGGCCACTGTCGTTCCAGGGCAGCCTGCGCCCCTTGGGCTACTTAGCGCGTGTGCAAAATCACCCAGAGCGAGCCCGTCGAAATCACCACCCACAGCAGCAGCCCCAGCACGTAGGGCCGCACCCCCACCGAGCGCACCACCCGCGCCGACAACCCCGCCCCGATGAAAAACAGCGTGACCGTGAGGCCGATTTTGGCCAAATTCACCAGCACTGGCCCCAGCGGCCGGGCGGCGGGCACAAAGGTGTTGGCCAACATCGCGGCGATGAAGCCGACGATGAAGTAGGGAACGGTTATTTTCACGCCCTTCTGCTTGAACATCATGGCCGTGCCGATGGCCACCGGCACAATCCAGAGGGCGCGGGCCAGCTTCACGGTGGTGGCCACTTCCAGGGCTTGGTTGCCGTAGGCCGCCGCCGCGCCCACCACCGAACTGGTGTCGTGGACGGCGATGGCGCACCAGAGCCCGAACTCGTGCTGCGTCAGGGCCAGCGCGTGGCCGATGGGCGGGAAAGCGAAGAGCGCCAGGGCATTGAGCACGAACACTGTGCCCAGGGCCACCGACATTTCCTCGTCCGAAGCCCGCAGCACCGGCCCGATGGCCGCGATGGCCGAGCCGCCGCAGATGGCCGTGCCGCACGAAATGAGATGCACCACGTGCCGGCCCAGCCCCAGCCACCGGCCCGCCGCCAGGCCCAGCAGCAGCGTACCGAAGATGGACACGACCGTGAAAAGGATGCCTTCCTTGCCGGCCTGCACCGCCGCGTGGGCGTTCATGCCGAAGCCCAGCCCGACCACCGAAAACTGCAGCAGCCAGCCCGTGGCCCGCTTGGTGTGGGCGCTGAACGGGTTGCCGACGGTTTGGGCCAGTGCCAAACCCAGCGCCAGGGCCACGGGCGGCGAGGCCCAGGGCGTGAGGCAAAACGCGAGCAGCAGCCCGAACACCACTTGTTTCAGCGTGAAGCCCCGCCCAAAAGCCACGCGGGGCGCGTGCAGGTGCCGGAAGAAGCCGCTGGTTTCGTTGAACTCCGGGGCGGTAGCCTCCGGGGTGGCGGCGGTTGCGGTGCCGGGGGCGGGCGGAAAGGCCGGTTGAACGGGGAATGCCATGGGGAACAGGGGGTTGAATCCAGGGCAAAGTTACGGCAACCCCTGTGGCATAGGTTATTTCATTTTGTTATTCGGCATAACAAAAGGTTATCGAATGGGTGTCGCGCCTCGTGCGTCGGCTTTGGTCAGGCGCCCTTGAGTTGGGCTTGCGCGAAGCTCAAAAATCGTTGTGCCGGCCGGGCCAGCACCTGCCCTTGCACCCACACGGCCTCAAACCGCCGGGCCAGGCGCAGTCCTTGGATGGGCACTGTTTCGAGCAGTCCGGCGGCCAGTTCCCGGTCCAGGGCGCGGCGCGAAACGAAGCCCAGCGCCGCCGGGGCCGCTTCGAGGCAGCGCTTGATAGCTTCCGTGTTGTCGAGGTACAGGGCCACTTTGAGCGCGTTGAACTTGATGCCGTGCGCCCGCAGGGCGAACTCCAGGATTTCGAGCGTGCCCGAGCCGCGCTCGCGCAGCACCAGCGGGTGGGCCAGGGCTTCGGCCAGGGGCAAGGGCGCGGGCGGCGGGCCGCCCGGCGTGGTGCGGCGTGGTGCGGCGCACGGCCACCAGTTCGTCGGGCAGCAGCAACTCGTAGTGCAGGTCCTGGCTTCTGGCGCGGCCTTCCACGAAGCCCAGGTCCAGTTCGTCGCGCAGCAGGGCTTCGGTGATGCGTTCGGAGTTGGCGTTGAGCAGCGTGAGCTGTACCTGCGGGTGGCGGGCCTGGAAGGCGGGCATCAGCCCCGGCAGTACGTACTGGCTGAGGGTGGTGCTGGCCCCCAGGCGCAGGCG
>JANYFQ010000208.1 GCA_025362615.1 Hymenobacter sp.
CCCGCAACGTGTAGCGGCCGGGTCGGGCCACGTCGTAGCCGAAGGTGATGGCGTCGGCAAACGGGTTGGGGTAGGCGGCGGCCAGGGCCAGGGGCGCCGCGGCGGGGCCGGCCGCCCCGCCCACCGCCAGCGCCGTGCCGAACACCCGCACCACGGCCCGCTGGTGCCGCCAGGCAAAATGCACCCGCAACTGCTGCGTACCGGCATCGAAGTACGCGGCCGAATCGGCAGCGAGGTAAGTAGCTTCGTCGGGGGCCAGTGGCAGGGTTTGGGCCTGGTACGTCACCTGGCCGGGGGCGGTGGCTAGGCGCTCGACGGTGTATTCGAGTTGGCGGCGGGGCGGCATTTCGGCGTAGCCGGGGCCGGTGGCGGTGGCGATGAAGGTGTAGTCGGCCGCGCCGGTGGGCACCTCCTCAAAGTGCAGCAGCTTGTACTGGCCCTGGGCGTAGGCATTGGGCGTGCGGCCGTTGTCGTCGTACACCACGGCCGGAATGCCGGTGCTGGTTTGAGTTGGGAAGTAGCGCAGCCGCAGCGTGTCGAGCTGGCCCTGGGCGGTGCTGGGGCGGTAGGGCTGGGTGGCCAGCAGCGTGCCGGCCCGCACTAGCAGCGGCAGGCGGGCCAGCGGCGCGGGCACCGTGGCCAGGCTGCCACCGGGGTACTCGCGCAGGGTGTTGAGGTCGAGCCAGGGGCCGCCGGGCGGCAGGGCCACCGTGCGTTGGGTTTGGCCGGGGTTGAGCACGGGGGCTACCAGCAGGTTGTCGCCCCACAAAAAGGCGTCGTTGGCGGCGGGGCCGTTGGCAGCCGGGGCTTCGCCGAAATTGAGGGGCCGGGCCAGCGGGATGCCCGTCTGGCTGTTTTGCCAGGCCAGGGTGTAGTTGTAGGGCAGCAGCTCGTGGCGCAGGTGGGCGGCGCGGCGCACGATGGATTTGAACGGGTCGGGGTAGTTCACTGGCTCGGTGGGCACGCCCTCGCCGTGGGCGCGCATGAGGGGCGTGAAGGCCGCCAGCTGCAGCCAGCGGGCGTACAATTCGTTGTTCTGCCCGCCGCCCGTGAAGCCCCCGGCATCGGAATGCATGTAGCCCACGCCGCTCTGGCCCATGCCCAGCATGATGGGGATTTGCGCCTGCAAGCCGCTCCACGAGCGCTGCACGTCGCCGCTCCAGGGCGTAGCGCCCAGGCGCTGCATCCCCGCCGAGCCCGAGCGCGAAAGGTTAAAAAGCCGCTGCTGCGGGAAGTCATTGCGGTAGCCGTCCTGCAACACGCTGGCCCAATCGTTCGAGAACGTATTATGCACTTCGCGGGCCGTGCCGCCCGCGTGGCGCATGGCATCGGGGTGGGTTTCGGGCTCGCCCAGGTCGTTCCACCAGCCGGCCGCGCCCTCGTTGATGCGGGCGCGGTAAAACGGCCACAGCCAGGCGCGGGCCGCCGGGTTGCTCATGTCGAGCAAGCCCGCGCTGCCCGCCCAAAAATTGCCGATGACGTACGGCGCGCCGCCCGCCGTGCGGGCCAGCAGCTGCCGGCTGGCCAGGGCGCTGAAATTGCGGCTCTGCTGCGTAAAATAAGGCTCCGTGATGAGCACCGTCTTCACCCCCAGGCTGTCGAAATCGCGCATCATGCCCACCGGGTTGGGGAAGCGGCTGCGGTTCCAATCCAGGTCGCCCATGCGGTTCATGCCCCCAAACCAGTACAAATCGAGCACCAGCCCGCTGAGCGGAAAATCGTCGTCCCGCAGGCGCTGCACGATGGTGCGGGCCTCGGTTTCGGTCTGGTACCCATACTTGCTTTGGATGTAGCCCAGCGCCCAGCGCGGCGGCAGCGGCTGGTGCCCGGTGAGGTTGGTGTAGGCCGCCAGCAGGTCGGTTTGATTGGCCTGGGCCAGCACGAAATAGCCCAGCCGGTCGGCCTCGGTGCCGTACTCCAGGGCCGCGCCGTCGGCCTGCCCCAGGTCGAGGTAGCCGGGCCGGGCCTCGTCGAAAAACAGCCCGTAGCCGCGCCCGCTCAGCACCAGCGGAATGCTGATGTTGAGGTTGGTTTCGCCGTTGCCGTAGCCGTAGTGCGCTTGGTTGTAGAGTTCCACGCGCTGCCCGCGCCGGTTCACGGGCAAGGCCCGCGAGCCGGTGCCGTACAGCGCCTCAGTCGGCCGCAGGCCGAAGCGCACGCCCCGCGCCGCCCCGGTTTCAAAGTAGCCGGGCTGCTCGGTCAGCAGCGTGTCGGTGCCGCGCAGGTAAGTCAGCCGCAGCGGGCTTTTGGTGATGACGAGGCTGATGCCCGGCGCATCGAGCCGCAGCCGGGCCGGCGCGTCGGTCACGGTGCCCACGGCTGGACCGGCCGCCGCGCTCACCGCCCCGCTGGGCGTGGGCACGGCCGGCGTGCCGCTCGGGTAAAAGCCCATCCGCAGCACCGCCGCCGCGTAAGGCTGCGCCGTAAGCCGGGCCCCGTCCGAAGCCGTGACGGTCAGTACCCCGCCCGCCCACTGGTGGCCGACGTAATTGCGCGAAGTAGCCCCGTAAAGCGGCAGCAGCACATCAGACCCATTAGCGTTGCGCCCCGAGGCCGACCCGTCGGCGTTCCGAAACACAAAGGCAAACTGCAACACCCGCTCGCCCACGGCCAGCCCGTAAAACGCACTCGGCTTCAGCCGAAAAGCGTAGCGGCGGTTGCCCAGCGCCCGCATTTTGAGGCGCGGCGTGGCCTGCCCCCACACGCCCTGTACGTGCTGCCAGTCGGTAAGCGAGGCACTTGCGGGCGTGATGACGCCGGTATGCACGTACACATCGCCCGCCCACGCGGCCAGCCCGCCATCGCCCCGCGTGGCATCGAAGGTCACGGTCAGCGAATCCGTCAGCAGCACCGGTTGGGCCGGGGTGAGGGTGGCCACGGCCTGGGCGCGGGCGGCGAAGGAAGCCAGCAGGAGCGCCAGCAGCAAAAAATCGTGTTTCATTGCCCCAAAGTTACCCGCTGCCGTTGGGCAGGGATGTTTTGGCGCGGGCCTCCAGGCCCGTGCCGCCTACTCGCGGGCCTCTGGTCCGCACCCCAAGCCGGAATCGCTGTGCCACACATCATTATTCAACGCGAACCGTTCAACGATTGGGGGCCAGAGGCCCCCAAAGTAATTGGCACGGGCCTGGAAGCCCGCGCCAAAACGCCCCCGCGCACCACTCACTACCACAAAATCGGCTTCTCCCCCTTTTCCACCAACCAATCATTAGCCTTACTGAACGGCTTGCTGCCGAAAAACCCTTTGTCGGCCGCAAACGGCGACGGATGCACCGATTTTATTATCAAATGCTTGCCGGCATCAATCAGCTCCGATTTCTTGCCCGCATACGCACCCCATAGCACAAAAACCACCCGCTCGCGCCCTTCCGACACCTTACGAATAACGGCATCGGTGAACTCCTCCCAGCCCTTTTTTTGGTGGCTGCCGGCCTCGCCGGCCCGCACCGTAAGCGTGGCGTTGAGCAGCAGCACGCCCTGCTGCGCCCAGCGGTCGAGGTTGCCGCTGGGGTTGGGCGGCACGCCCAAATCGGCCTGCAATTCCTTGTAAATGTTGAACAACGACGGCGGCACCCGCTGCCCGTCCTGCACCGAAAACGAGAGGCCGTGGGCCTGCCCGCGCCCGTGGTACGGGTCCTGGCCCAGTATCACGACCCGCACCTGCTCGAAGGGCGTGGTGTCGAAGGCGTGAAAAATCTGGGCACCCGGCGGGTACACAGTAGCGGTGGCATATTCTTGTTTCACAAAGGCAATAAGCGTTTGAAAATAGGGCTTGGCGAACTCATCGGCCAGCACCGGCTGCCAGCTTGCGGCAATTTTTACCATGAGAAAAGAATTAAAAAACGAAGTAAACGGCAGCGCCAACGGGCTGCCCGGCAGGCAAACCAAAATCGGGGCACCGCTGTTGGCCCAACAACCGTAAACAAGCCGTACTTTTATCCTTCCCTATGCCCACCACCACTACGCAAGGTGTCACCGTTTCGGTTACGACCAACTACCTGCCCGACTATTCCAGCCCCGGCCAGGAGCATTTCGTATTCGCCTACCGCATCACCATCCGCAACGACAGTGAATTCACGGTCAAGCTCCTGCGGCGGCACTGGCACATTCACGACGCCACCGGCCCGGTGCGCGAAGTAGAGGGCGAAGGCGTGGTGGGCCGCCAACCGGTGCTCGAACCCGGCGAAACGCACCATTACATGAGCGGCTGCAACCTCAAATCGGGCGTGGGCAAAATGCGCGGCACCTACTTGATGGAACGCATCGCCAACGGCCAGCATTTCGCGGTCGATATTCCCGAATTCACGCTCATGGTGCCGTACCGATTAAATTGATTTTTGAGCTGTTAGCCATTGAAGCTGTTTAGAAAGTCGAAAACGGTGCGGGCGGGCGGCTTTTTTGCCGCCCGCCCGCTTCGGGTAGCCGGTCAGACCGCCTGAGAAAAGCGGG
>JANYFQ010000231.1 GCA_025362615.1 Hymenobacter sp.
CACGGTGGCCGTCATCAGCACCGGCCGCAGCCGCACCTCGGTGCCCTTGCGGATGCGCTCGTAGAGGTCCGTCACGCCTTCGGCTTTGAGTTGGTTGAAGCAGCCAATGAGCACAATGCCGTTGAGCACGGCCACGCCGAAAAGGGCAATGAAGCCCACCCCGGCCGGGATGCTGAACGGCATTCCGCGCCCCCACAAAGCCAGCACCCCGCCGATGGCCGAGAGCGGAATGGCCGTGAAAATCAGGGCCGCCTGCTTCGCGGAGCCGAAGGTGAAGTAGAGCAGGGCGAAAATCAGCCCCAGGGCCACGGGCACGGCAACGCGCAGGCGGTCGGTGGCCTGGCGCAGGTTTTCGAACTGGCCGCCGTAGGTGGTGTAGTAGCCGGGGGCGAAGTTCACGCGGCGGGCCAGGCGCTGCTGCACGTCCTGCACCACGGTTTCCACGTCGCGGCCCCGCACGTTGAAGGCCACGCTCACGCGGCGCCGGGCATCGTCGCGCTGAATTTGGTTGGGGCCTTCTTCCAGGGCCACGGTGGCGAGCTGCTCCAGGGGCACCTGGGGGCCGCCGGGGGTGGCAATGAAGAGTTGGCGCACGCTGTTGATGTCCTGCCGGCGGTCGGCTTGCAGGCGCAGCACGAGGTCGAAGCGGCGCTCCTGCTCGAACACCTGCCCGGCACTCTGGCCGGCGAAGGCCATCTGCACGGTGCGGTTCACGTCGGCCACGCTCAGGCCGAAGCGGGCCAGGCGGTTGCGGTCGAGGCGCACCACCACCTGGGGCAGGCCGGTAATCTGCTCCACGCTCACGTCGTTGGCCCCCGGCACCTGGCCCACCACGGCCCCGGCCTGGCGGGCGTAGTCGGCCAGCAGGGCCAGGTCTTCGCCGTAAATCTTGAGCACCACGTCCTGCTTGGCCCCCGAAATCAACTCGTTGAAGCGCATCTGGATGGGTTGCTGAAAGCTCATGCTCAGGCCCGGCACCACGGCCACGGCCCGCGCCATTTGCTCGGCCAGGTCGGCCTGGTTGTCGGCTTTCTTCCATTCGGCCTGCGGGCGGAGCGTGATGATGATGTCGGCTGCTTCCACGCCCATCGGGTCGGTGGGGATTTCGGCCGAGCCGATTTTGCCCACCGCTTCGCGCACTTCGTCCGGGAACTGCTTGCGCAGGATGCCGGCCACCTGCTGGCATTGCTGCACGGTGTAGCCCAACGACGAGCCGGCCAGCGTGCGCAGCTCCACGGCAAAGTCGCCCTCGGCCAGCGTCGGAATGAACTCGCCGCCCAGGGTGCGAAACAGGAAAAATGCCCCCGCCAGCAAGGCCGCCGACGCGCCCAGCACCACGGCCTTGTGGCGCAGGGCGGCGGCCACCAGCGGCGCGTAGCGGCGCGTGAGCCAGGCCAGCAGCCGGTCCGAGACAGTGGTTTTGGGGTCGGCGTTGCGGCTCAGGGCCAGGGCCGCCATCATGGGCACGTAGGTGAGCGAGAGCACGAAGGCCCCCAGAATGGCGAAGGCCACGGTTTGGGCCATCGGCCGGAACATCTTGCCCTCGATGCCGGCCAGGGCCAGCAGCGGCAGGTACACAATCAGGATAATTATTTCGCCGAAGGCCGCCGACGAGCGGATTTTGCTGGCCGCGTGGTAGGTTTCGTCGTCCATCTGCCTGGCCGTGAGCCGCCCGCGCAACCCCGCCCCGCCGCCGTGCAGCCGCTGCACAATGGCCTCCACGATGATGACGGCCCCGTCCACAATCAGCCCGAAATCAATGGCCCCCAAACTCATCAAATTGCCCGACACCCCAAACAGGCGCATGAGGCTGATGGCAAACAACATGGCCAGCGGAATGACCGAAGCCACCACCAGCCCGGCCCGCCAGTTGCCCAGAAACAGCACCAGCACGAACACCACAATCAAGGCCCCTTCGAGCAGGTTTTTCTGAACCGTGTGAATGGCGCGCCCCACCAGCGCCGAGCGGTCGAGGTACACGTCCACCGCCACGCCTTTGGGCAGCGTTTTACGAATCGTGGCCATGCGCGTCTTCACCGCCTTGATGACTTCGTTGGCGTTGGCCCCCTTGAGCATCAGCACGATGCCGCCGGTTACTTCGCCCTCCTGGTTGCGGGTCATGGCGCCGTAGCGCACGGCGCTGCCCAGTTGCACGGTGGCCACGTCGTGCACCAGCACGGGCAGGCCGGTGCGGGTGCTGCGCACCACGATGTTGCCGATGTCGGCCGGGGTTTGGGCCAGGCCCTCGGTGCGGATGAAGTAGGCCGTGGGGTTGCGCTCGAGGTAGGCCCCGCCGGCGTTCTGGTTGCCCTGGCTCACGGCCCGGTACACTTCGTCGGCCGTGATGCCGGCGGCTTGCAGGCGTTGCGGGTCGAGGGCCACTTCGTACTGCTTAAGCTGGCCGCCGAAGCTGCTCACGTCGGCCACGCCGGGTGTGCCCAGCAACTGCCGGCGCACCAGCCAGTCCTGGATGGTGCGCAGCTCGCGGCCGTCGTACTGTGTTGAGTAGCCCTTTTCGGGCCGGATGATGTACTGGTAAATCTCGCCCAGGCCGGTGCTGACCGGGGCCAGCGTGGGCCGCCCCACGCCGGGCGGAATCTGGCTTTCGGCTTCCTTAAGCTGCTCGCCCACTTGCTGCCGGGCCCAGTAAATGTCGGTGTCGTCGGTGAAAACGATGGTGACCACCGACAGCCCGAAGCGCGAAAAGGAGCGCACCTCCACCCGGCCCGGAATGGTGGCCAGGCTCTGCTCGACGGGGAACGACACCAGCCGCTCGATGTCGGCGGCGGCCAACGACGGGGCCGAAGTGTACACCACCACCTGGTTGGTGGTGATGTCGGGCACGGCATCAATGGGCAAATGCACCAGCGAATAGCCGCCCCAGGCTACAAGCGCCAGGGTGAACACCCCCACAATAAGTTTATTGTGAATGGAGAAATGAATCAGCCAGTCGAACATGGGGCTGCTGGGGAATAAAAAGGCTAACGGTAAAGAGCTACTGTTACGCGGTGGCGCGGGCCTCCTGGCCCGTGCCGCTTACTCGCGGGCCGCTGGCCCGCACCCCAGGCCAAAATCGCAAACCCGTCCGGGTAAAACCGTTCAACGATTGGGGGCCAGAGGCCCCCAACGTAGGCGGCACGGGCCAGGAGGCCCGCGCCAAAACGCCACCGCGTAACAGCGGTAAAGATGCGCTTTCCGAAGTGCGGGTACGAAGCGGTTGGCCAGTACGCACGGCCGTCGGCCCCGCGGCAAGGCAGGGCTGGCGGCGGCAGCCGGAAAGCGGCAAGAAACGAGCGGTCAGGCCCCCTGGGGCGGTTGCCAGGGCGCGGCCGGGGCGCGGGCCGGCACGTCTGGCGCGGCGGGCACGGCGAAACTCCGCGCCGGGCGGGGCACTGCCGGACAGGCCACGAAGCCCACCGCCGTGGCCGTGGGCAAGGCAAAGCCGGCGCAGCAGTGGCACCGGCACAAGGGCGAGCACCAATCAGCGCCGCCGGGCGCGGGGCCGCAGTCGTGGTGCGCCGCCGAGGCGGTGGCCCGGTGGGCGGCGTCGGCGCAAGGCTCCGCGTCGGTGCAGGGCAGGCAGCCCAGCAGCGTGAGGTAGCAGGCGAAAAACAAGGCCAGGAAACGCATGGGGCAAAGGTACGGAAACCAGCAGCCCACCGGCTAACGGGTGAAAATTATGCACCTCCGGGGCCGTATTCAGTACCAACTTCGGCAACGGGCAGCCGTTCCTTTGTGGCCTCCCAACGAACCCGCGTGCTTCGTTGGGCTTTTACCGGGTTTTGCATCAGTCCTTTTAGTATGAAGCTGTTTGGAAAGTAAATAGGCTGGCGCGGGGCTGTGCCCCGTGCCGCAGTGCCGCCGGCTTTCAGCCGGCAATCGTTGAACGGTAATCGTTTCCACGATTTCGGCCTGGGGTGCGGGTTGAAAACCCGCAGCACTACAGTCAGGGGGCACAGCCCCGCGCCAGCCGCGTAACAGCAGTTACTCATTGCTGTTACGCGGTAGCCCCTTTCAACAACAGCTACCTATCGAGCTTGCCGTACGTCATGCTCAATTCGCGGGGGTTGAGCAGGCTGGCATCTATCCTGAACTTAGCACGGCGGGCGCTTCGGTTGAGCAGCAGCGCCCGCGAGCCCGCGCCAAAAAGTAGCTCTGCTGACTGACCGGAGGCCACAGTACCCCGCTCAATCACGCGGCCATCGGCGGCAAGCTCCTGCACCTGCACTGCCACCGGCCCCACGTTTTTTCCGACAAAGCGAAAGTCCCGCGCCTGCCCGCCGCCAAGCTGAAACTGCTGTCTGGCCGGAATCAGCAGCCGCGAACGAGGGCCAGGCGGGGCGGCGGCCCGCAACTGCGTGGTCAGCATGAGCGCGATGGGCACCAGCCCGAGGAAGCTTCTGCATGAGGCAAGTGTACGGGCTGCGGGAAATAAGGCGATGCTTACGGAAGGCAAGGTGTTCATCTTGAGGCTGTTTTTGGTGTTTGAATCAGACCGGCCAAGCGTCGTTACTTCCCGGCTTTATCGTAGGTCATGCTCAGGTTGCTGGTGTTGAAGCCCGTCACCACCACTTTCACCTGGCCTTCCTGGGTGCTGCTGTTGAGCAGCAAGGCCCGCGAGCCGGCCCCGAAGCGCAGCTTGGCCTTTTGGCCCGGTGCCAGGGTGCCGCGCTCGAGTACCGCGCCTTTGCTGGTGAGTTCGCGGGCCTGAATGGGCACCGGACCCACGTTTTCGCCCGCCACCGTGAAGCCCAGCAACTGCCCGCCGCCGAGCTGAAACTGCTGCCCCGCCGGAATGCCGAGCGTGGACGTGAGCGCGGGCCGGAACGAGAGCAGCGGCACGATAAGCAACAGCAGCGAAAGACCCAGCATCCGAAGCTGTAAGGTGTTGGCCCAGCGTGTAGCGCGGAGCAAAGAGGCGGGGGAGATTTTGAGGAGTTTCATAAAAAAGAGGTTTTAAAAAATGAAGTGGGGTTACTTGTGGTCGGTGGACTGGGTGGCCAGCGCCGTATCGGCGGGCAGGATGGACTTTTGCACCGCCTCGTAGCCCATGCCCAAATTCTTCGTGTCGCCGCTGATGAAAAAGCTCAATTTCGCCTCGCGCCGGCTCGGGTTGAGAACGACCGCCGTCGAGCCAGCCAGGAAGCGGAGCTTGCCCTTCTCGCCCGGCTGCAACACGGCCTTGCCGAAGATGCCGCCCCCGGCGGGCCGTTCTCGGATTTCGACCGCCACCGGCCCGATGTTATCGGCCACCACCGCGAAGGCTCCGCGCTGCCCGCCGCCCAACACAAACTGCTTGCCTGCCGGAATGAACGTAACGGAACCAATGTCGCCAACGGGCCGGGCGGCCAGCAGCGGCAAGGCTAACAGCGCCACCAGGCGCAACGGGGCGAGGGAAGGAAATGCGAAGCGCATGAGGTGGGGGTTTGGGGGGTTGGTGATTGACTGCGACAAAGGTCTTTCGCCCCGCCCCGCCCCGCGCTTCGGCTTATGTTTTGAGCCGCCCCAAGTTATGATTTGGCACCGGGCCGCGCAATTTCGCCCGGCGTGATGCCACGTAACTTCTTGAACACCCGATTGAACGTCGATTTTGAGTTGAAGCCGCTTTCCAGGGCCACGCCCACCAACGAGTAGTGGCCCAGGCGCGGGTCGGCGAGTTTGCGCTCGGCCTCGGCCACGCGGTAGCCGTTCACGAAGTCGTTGAAATTTTGCCCGCAGCCGCTGTTGATGACCCGCGAAAGCACCGACGGGTTGGTGCGGAGCCGGTGCGCCAGCTCGGTGAGGGTCAGCTCGGGTTCGAGCCAGGGCTGCTCGTCGGCCATCAGGGCCAGCAGGCGGGTGCGCCAGGGGTGCAGCTCGGGGGCCAGCTCGGCGGGCGGGGCCGGTTGGGCCGGGGTGTTTTCGGAGAAACCGGCCGGGCGGGCGGCTTCCGGCGAAGCCGCTGCCGCACGGGCCTCGGCGGGGGGGGCGGTACCGGCAACGGCACTTGTGTCGGCGGTGGCCGGAGCGGGCGCAAGGGGCAGCGGCGGCACCTGCACCAGAACGATGGGCAGAAGCGTAGCCGCCTCAAATCCAAAGCGCAGCGGCACCCGCGCCGCGCCGTTGGCTTGCAAGCCCACCACCATCAGCGCGTAGAGCAGCAGCCCGTTGCCTAGGAAGGCGTACCAGTAGCCGTCGTAGTTCAGCGGCCCGCGCACCATTTCCAGGGCCTGCACGCCCAGGCCCAGCAGCAGCAGCAGCAGCGCCGCCCGCAGCAAATCCCGAAATCCGGCAAACCGCAGCTGCTCGGTGTCCGAAAAATGGTCGTCGAGGTAGCGGCGGTAGCGGCGGTAGCGGCGCAGCGTGGCCAGCCCGTAGGCCAACAGCAGCGCGTAGCCTAGCCACTCAAAAGCCACACCCGCGCCATCGAGCGCATTGCTGGCCAAGCCTTTGGTGCCGAAATGCAACGGCAGTGCCTCGCCCCGCAGCCCGTGGCTCAGGCCCAGGTCGAGGCCGGCGGCCAGCGCGTAGCAGCCCGCGTACACCCCCAGCGGCAGCAGGTGCCGCCGCTGCCCACGCCAGGCAAAATCCTGATTGACCAGCGCCTCAAAATACAGGTACAACACCGGCCCCAACCCCGGCCAGGGCCGCCACGGCACGTAAAACATAAACGTCGAGTGGCCATCGTGGCTGTCGTACCAGCCCGCGTAGCCCAGCATCCACTGCGTCACGGGCAGCACCACCAGCAGCAGCAACAACGCCAGCAACCCATCGGCCACCCGGCTTTGGCGCAGCGCCCGCACCCACAGGTAGCCCGCCAACGCCAAGCCCGGCACCACAAAAGGCAGCAGCAACGCACTGTGCGCATTGAAATTGAAAACCATGGCACGAAGATAACCGGGCAGCAAATGCAGTTCATGACCCGGTTGGGGTTTTGGGGGCTGGGGGCTGGGGGCTGGGTTTTAGGTGTTGGGTGTTCGGTGTTCGGTGTTCGGTGTTCGGTTTTTAAAATCAATTTTTTTAGAC
>JANYFQ010000233.1 GCA_025362615.1 Hymenobacter sp.
ATGATGAGGTGGTAGGGGTCGACGGCCACAGAGGCCGGCTTCTTGTTCACCACGAAGCGCAGCTGGTTGTCGCCGGTGCGTAGGCGGCGCTTGAGCATGAGCAGCGGCGGCACGGGCATCTTGTCCTTGCCCAGCTCCGGGAAAATAGCCACCGGTAGGGCATCGCGGGTTTGGTCGGCGGGCTTCTGGTTGCCCAGGCTGTCGGCGTAGAACTTGGCACTCTTCACCGTGAAATCAACCTGGTAGCGGCCGTCGGGCAGTTTCTTGCTGGTGGCGGCCGTCACGCGGTTGTCGTACAGGGTGATGCGCTCGAAGGCGTCGGTGATGTAAGACTGGAGCGAGTCGGGCGCGGCCCGGCGCAGGTAGCCGATGAACTCGGGCGAGTTGGTAAAAGGCGGCTGCTGGAAAGCCACGGCAGCCACGTATTTTTTCAGGGCGGCGTTCAGAACGTCCTCGCCCATTGCGTCTTGCAGGGCGTACATCACCACTGAACCCTTGCGGTAGTGAATGTACTGCTGGTTTTCGACCAGGCCAAGCGGCACTTCCTTCTTCTTCTCGAAAGAGCGGCCTTGCAGGTAGCGGTCCATGTCGAATTTGAGGAAGCGCTGCATGGTGGTGGGGCCGTTGTGGTGGGCTACCACCATGAGGGCCGAGTACTCGGCCATGCTTTCGGCCATCAGCGTACAGCCTTGCACGTTGCCACCGATGACCTGGTGCGCCCACCACTGGTGCGCCACCTCGTGGGCCGTCACGTAGTAGGGCATATTGAGGTCTTCGGGGTCGTCGTCGTCCACGTCGGCCACGAAGCCGATGCCTTCGGAGAAGGGGACGGTGTTGGCGAAACTCTGGGCAAAGGTTTGGTACTGCGGAAACTCCAGAATACGCAGCTGCCGGTGCTGGTAAGGCGAGAAGTTGCGCGAGCAATACGCCAGGGCATCCTTCGCGCCCTCGCTCATGCGCTTGAGGTTGTACTCGTGGCCCGGCTGGTAGTAAATGGTGATGGGGATGGTGCGGCGGCCGGCGGTGTCAACCCACTGGCTCTTATACGTTTGGTAACGGGCCGAGAGGAAGGTGTAGAAGTTGAGCATGGGCCGGTCCATGACGTAGGTGAAGTAGCGGCGGCCGTCTTTCACCCATTCTTTTTGGAGGTAGCCGGGGGCGATGGCCGTTTGGTCGGCCTCGGTGCTGACGGTGGTGCGGAAGCGAATCCAGTCGGAATCGGTGCCGATGTAGGTGTTCTGGCGGGCCTTGAGGTCGTTCACGCCGGCCATGCGGGGCTTGGGCTGGAGGCCGTAGTTTTTGCGGTCCTGGTCGTCGGCTAGCTCCGCGTCGTCGCGGTAGCCGAGGCCGGGCAGGTAGCTGCTGCTGATGAAGGTGCCATTGTACACGAGGTCGGTGTTGGAGTCGGCGTTGGGAAAGCCGCGCTCCTGGTAGCTGATGTCCATCGTCAGCGGCAGCGAGTCGCCGGGGGCGAGGGGGCGGGCGAGGCGGTAGAGGCGGAAGCCAAAAGTGCTGTCATTCAGCGTCAAGGTGGCTTGGCCGGGTGCGCCCAGCGCCAGCGCCCGCACCCGTGGGTGCTGCTCGACGGGCAGGCTGACGATGACCGTATCGAGCGCCCGGGCCTGCTTGTTTACGAGCGTGAACTGGCCCTGAAACCGCACGGCGCGGGTGCTGGGAAAAAGGTCGGTGCTGAGGCTCACGGCCGTGATGCGCGGCTGAGGCACGCCCCGGAAGCGGCGGTATTGTTTTTCGTAAACTACCTGTAATTTTTCGGCGGCTTTGGGGGTGCGGTATTGGTTGAGGATATTGGTGTTATAGAAAATAAAGCCGCCTGCGCCCAGGCTGATAAGCAGGCCCAGCACCAAGGCGGCGCTGCTGCCGCTGCCCCAGCGCCGCCGGGCTTCGGTGAGGCGACCGGTGGTATCGGTGCCGCGCACCCACAACAGGTTGGCCATCAGCGCTAACAGCAAGGCAACCCCCAGCCAAAGCAGCTTGGTCCACCAGAAGGCGGGCAGAAAATGGCCGAAGCCGTTCATGGCCGAGTACTGCCCCGGCGAGCTGCCGCCGCCGTAGCTGAGCAGGCGGTGGGTGAGGCCGAGCTGACTCCGAAACAGGTTGGCCACGTAGTAGGCCACCATCACGAAAAAGCCTAAGTACTTGTTGTTCACTACCACTTGCGTCACCATCGCCAGCACGCAGGTCAGGGCCAGGGCGGGCCACTGGTACAAAAACAGGGTTTCGAGGTAGAGGCCGATTTCGTAGTGGTGGTAGCCCTTGACGGTTTGCACCACCAGGCCGCAAGCCATTATCACGGCCAGCAGTACGCCCTGCACCAGTATCAGCGCGGCCAGCTTGCTAAGGAAGGGCACCCAGTTGGGCACGGGCACGGCATCGGCGATTTGGGCCACGCCCGCCTGCCGCTCGCGCCACACCAACTCGCCGCTGTAGAAAATGATGATGGCCAGGAAGAACAGCCCAAACGTGCCCTGCGCAAATTGCAGCACCACGTTCGTGACCGGGTAAGTAGGCGTGTCGAAGGTTTTGCCCACCTCCGAAGCCGTGGCGAAGAGCAGGATGACGCCCGCCCCGGCAATGGCGGCGAAGTAGCGGCTCCTGACAATGCCCCGAAATTCGAGCTTCGTCAGGCTCCACCACTGGCTGATGCTCATGGCGTTGGAGAAAATTTGAGCCACGCGGGGCAGGCGCAGGCCCACCCCGGCGGATGCAGTCGGGGCTTCGGCGGCCAGCGCGGCGGCGACTTTGCGGGTTTTCTTCGACACCTTTTCCGACGCAAACGACGAGAACCGGAACCGCCCGTAGCACAGCGCCAGCAGCCCGAAGCCCACGGCCAGCCACACGGCCCGGTTGAGGAGCATATACCCACTGAGTGGCAGTAACAGCGTGTTTTTGTCGGCCGCCGTCCAGTAGCGGGTTGTCAGGAACTGGGCCCCGAGGCCGAAAGCATCAAGGGCCGAAGCCAGGTATTCGTTCTTGAGGTCGGAAGTGAAATTACTGGAAACCAGGTAGGCCACCAGCAGCAGCACGGCCCCGATGTAGGTACTGAGGATGTTGCGGGTGAGCGTGGCAACGGTAAAGAAAATGGCCCCGCAAAACAGCAAATTCGGCAGCACCAGCAGCAAATACGGCCACACATAAGCGCCCGCCGGAGCCGAAGCCAGGAACCGGTCGGCCTCGACCCAGGGCATGATGCCGGCCAGCGCCGCGCCCAGCGGAATGCCCGCAAATACCAACACCGCAATTACATACGAACCCAGAAACCGCCCCCCCAAATAGCCCCACTTGCTGATGGGCGTGGTGTAGAACAACGGGTGCGAGCGGGTTTCAAAGTCGCGGTACACCGGGTTGCCCATCAGCGAGGAGGCGATGATGATGCCGAACACGCTGACGATGCTGATGATGATGCTCAGCGAGAACGGCGAGTTGATTTTGACCGTCTGCCCGTCGCCGCCGATGCTGATGTTTACGCCCGTGCCGAAGCCGCCGCCAGCGGCCGTAACCAGCAGAAAAGCCATCAGCAGTAGCAAAAAAAAGTAAATCCAGGTGGCGGGGCGGCGCAGGCGGTAGCGGATTTCGAAGAGGAGGATGGGGAGGAACATGATTTTAATTAAAAATTATGAATTAAAAATTAAGAAAGAGGCGGGCAGGAACCGTTCCATTTGGCTCATTAGGCCACGAGGGCGCCATTTTTAATTTTTAATTCGTAATTTTTAATTTCCGAGAAATACACGTCTTCCAGGTCGGGGTTCACCGCTTCAAAACCTGCATCCGGCGCACCGTCGGCCAGGACGTGGACCACCGTTTTGCCCGCAAACAGGCGCGAGCTGATGACGTGCTGGCTGGCTTGCAGGGCGGGCAGCTCGGCTTTCTCAATCAACTTTTTCCAGATGCGGCCTCTGAGGCTGTTCATCACCGAGAGCGGGTCGCCGGTGAGGAGAACTTCGCCTTTGTTGATGATGGCCATCGCACGGCATAGGTCCGATACATCGCTGACAATGTGGGTACTGAGAATGACGACGAGGTTCTCGCCAATCTCGCTCAGCAGGTTGTGGAAGCGGTTGCGCTCGGCGGGGTCGAGGCCGGCGGTGGGTTCGTCCACGATGATGAGGCGGGGGTTGCCGAGCAGCGCCTGGGCAATGCCAAAGCGCTGCTTCATGCCGCCGGAGTAGCCGCCGACGTACTTTTTGCGCACGTCGTAGAGGTTGGTTTGGTGCAGTAGGGCGGCCACCATTTCCTTGCGCTCTTTCGCGTTGGCAATGCCCTTGAGGGTGGCAAAATGGTCGAGCAGTTCTTCGGCGCTTACGCTCGGGTACACGCCGAACTCCTGGGGCAGGTAGCCCAGTACGCGGCGCACGGCCTCCTTGTCGCGCAGCACGTCGATGTCATCGAGCATAATACTGCCCGTATCAGCATCTTGCAGCGTGGCGATGGTCCGCATGAGCGAGCTTTTGCCCGCGCCGTTGGGGCCGAGCAGGCCAAACATTCCGGTCGGTATTTCCAGGCTCACGTTTTTGAGTGCCTGGGTGCCGTTGGGGTAGGTTTTGGAGAGGTTGCGGATGGAGAGGGCCATGAGCGGGGCGGTGAATTGGTGAAGTAGCGGGTTGGTGGCTTGGCAGATGCCGCGCAAGGCCAGCGGGTTGCCTGCGGTGATTTTCGTATTGATGCGACAAATGTATAACAAGTACTTGGCAAAGCAAGCTACTTGGCAAAATAATAACACAGCAACTCACTTGGTGGCTTGCCGCCGCAACCGACGTTTCACCTGGCATCCCAACCGCCGCCGTTACGCCGCCGACACGGCTTCGGCCGACTCTACCGACGTTGCCCAATGCACGGTAGCCGTCAGCCATTCGGTGTAAAATTGGGCGCTGCCCTGGTCGATGTTTTTGGGCAATTCGCGCAGCGCGGTTTGGGCGTGAGTGCGGGCCAGCGCGGGGTGCTGGGCCAGGCGGGCCAGCGCGGCCTCGACGCGGGCGGGTACGTCGGCCGGAATGTGGCTCGTAAGGCGGGCCTGGGCCTGAAACTGGCGGGCAGCGGGCAAGTCGCCTTCGTAAGCCGCCGCGAAAAATGCCGCTTCGAGCCAAACGCTGGCTTGCAATGCTTCGGGCACAAAGCCTGTACGCTGACGGTATTCGGCCAGGTAAAAACCAGCCTGGGCAACGTCGCCCGCATCAAGGGCCGCCAGGTACAAATAGTGGAACGCGTAGAGCTTGAAGGGCAGCTCCTGGGGCAGGGCGGCAGCAGCTTCGAGCAGCGTGAGGGGCAGCGCCTGCGGGCGCACCCCGGCCATCGAGCGCACCACGGCCGACAACACGGCCAGGTCGAGCTGCCCGGCCGGCCCGCCGCGCCGCAGGTTGAACACCCGCCCGCCATCGCTGTAAAAGCCGCCGACGTGCATCGGCACCAGCGTTATCAGCGCCAATAAAGCCGAGATGGCCCCGCTCGCGGCCAGGCCCGCCGCCGCCACCTGCCCCCCGGCTGAGGCAACGGCGGGCAGCAGCGCGTAGCCGCCCAGCGCCCCCACGGCCCAGGCCAGGCTACCCAACGGTCCGCCCAGGGCAAACGCCATAAACCGGCGGCGCAGGTTGTCATCGTCGGGCGGTACGCAGAGGGCCAAACCGCCCGCCGAATTAAGGTTTTTGTTCCACTCGAAGCGCAACCGCCCCGCCTGTTTTTTCCACATAAACGGCCCCACAACCAGCCACTTAAACTCAAAATGCTGCGTGCGGCCCAACGCCACATGGCCCAACTCGTGGCACAGCACAGCCACCAGCCACGCCAGCGGCAACGAGGCCAGCAAAACGCCTTTCTGCCAACCCGCCCAGTGCGCGAAATGGAAGAGCCGGGGCGCATACCTGACGGCCAAGGTGCCGCAACCAAAGCCCAAAACTGCCCCGCCCAGCGCCAACAACACGATTTTGCCCAGGTTTTTCATGCGGTCAATGAGTTTTTTACCGATTGCTCACTTCCCGGCGGGTGGCAGCACCAACTTGTACACATTCACACCGATGGCGTAGGCCACGGTGCCGCCGTCGGGCGTTTTAACGAGCCGGATTTTATTGACGGCGTTGCCGAAATCAACTTTCTCCCAGGTTTTGCCGCCGTCGCGGGTGCCGAAGCCGTGGGGCGCGGCCCCCACCCAACCGGTTTTTTCGTCCGCGAAACCGACCCCGAACTCGCGCACTTTGGCGCTGGTAGTAAGCGGGATTTCTTTCCAGGATTTGCCGCCGTTGGTGGTTTTGGCCACGTAGCGGCGGGCCACGAGCGTGTCGGGGTTGTAGCTCTGGATGGTGACGTAGCCCACCTTGCGGCTGGGCCAGCTCTGCTTCCAGGTTATTTCGAAGGGGCGGGTGCTTTGGTAGCGTTTCTGCCAGGTAAGGCCCCCATCTTTGGTGTGGAGGATGAGGGCGTTAGACTTTTCGACCTCCATGCTGGAGCCGGCGCAAATGAACCCTTCGCGGGGGCTGAACATCTTGATGTCGAGAATGTACTGCGCCCCGAAGGGCCGCAGGTCGCGCGAGGTCCAGGTGTCGCCGTTGTCGGGGGAGTGCAGCAAAAAAGCGGGCCCGCCCACCCGGCCGCCGCCAAAAATCTGGTAGCGGTAGTCAATATTGCCAGCGTTGATGAACTGCTCCTTCACCACTTCGAGGGCGCACAAGCCTTTGACGGTGGGGCCTTTGTAGGGCACCGGCTGCCAGCTCCGGCCGCCGTCGCCGGTGGCGTAGAGCGGGATGGTGTCCGTCACGCCGGGGAAGTACTCGGTGCCGATGTTGCCCGCAAACCCGCGCAGGCTGTCCAGAAAAGCCACGCAACGGAAAAACGTGCCGGGCTTCTCGTAGAGCTTCTGCCAGCTTTGGCCGCCGTTGCGGGTGCCGTAGATTTTACCGGCCCCGTTCACGTACCAGCCCTGTTGGGGCGAGATGAAGCAGATATCGTCCTGCTTGCCCCGGTAAGGGTCGGTGGGGAGTTTCTGCCAGGTTTGGGCCGGGGCGAGGAAGGGAAAAAGCAGCAGCAGGAACAGGTATTTCATGAGACGAAGATGGGAAGAACGGGGTGGTGCCGCGCCAGTCGATGAGTCAAAATTAAGTACTTGTCGGTCCTGCCCCGACTGCTCGTTTCCAAGCAAAAGAGCCAAAAGCTACCAGCCACCCCACCCCCTCACGGCTGCACACTCACCGGCAGCGTGGCCCGGCCCTGCGCCGTGACGAGCGTGAGCTGCACCATGTTGGCCGACAGCGCGGCGGGCAGCGCATACGTCAGCTCGTGCGGGCCGGCATCCTGGGTGTAATCGGCCAGCACGGCAATTTCGCGCCCCAGCAAGTCACTCATTACCAGGCGCACGGCCTGGCGGCGGGGCAGCTCGTAGCGCAGCGTGAGCTGCCGCGTGGCGGGGTTGGGGAAAGCCGCGAGGGCAAAAGGCGCAGGGGCCACCGCTGGCGCGACGGCCAGTATTGTACTCAATTTCCGCACGTTGAGGCCGATGGCGTAGCCGGTGAGCCGGCCGCTGGCGTTGCGAAGCAGGCGCACCTTGTTCACGAACTGGCCCAGGGTGCCGGGCTGCCACGTCAGGCCGCCGTCCTGGGTTTCGGAACCGGTGCCGACATCGGTGCCCACCCAGCCAATTTGCTCGGTGGCGAAGCCGATGCCGAACTCCTTGCAGCCGTTGGCCGCGAAGGGCAATTCGGTCCAGGTAAGGCCACCGTCGGTGGTTTTGGCCACGTAGCGGGCGGTGGTGCCGGTGTTGTAGCTCAGCACGGTGCAGTAGCCCACGCGGCGGTCCACGAAGCTGGCCTTCCACACCATCTCGAAGGGGCGGGCCGACTGGTACACCGACCGAAACGTGAGGCCGCCATCGGTAGTGTACAGCACTTTGGTGGCCGAGGCGGCGATGTTGCTGCTCGACCCGCCGAAGACGAAACCCGTGTCGGCGGCCATGAAATGCACGTCGGTTATCATCCCGATTTGGGGGCTGAGGCTGCGCGAAATCCAGGTGAGGCCGCCGTCGCTCGACTTCATCAGGTGCGCCGGGCCGCCCACCCGGCCGGCGGCGTAAATCACCTGCGGCGTCACCACTTGCAGGGCGCACAGGCCCGTGGGCACCGGCCCGCTGATGGCGCTCGCGGGCACGGGCTGCCAGCTCAGGCCCCCGTCCTGGGTGCGGTAGAGCGGGTTGGTATCGGTCACGCCAGGAAAGTAATTGGTGCCGATGTTGCCAGCAAAACCGAGCTGGCTGTTGGCAAAGCCAATGCACCGGAAGTACGTGCCCGGCTGGGTGAGCTGGCGCGTCCAGGTAGTGCCGCCGTTGGCCGTCTGGCTGATGTGGCCGGAGCCGTTCACGGCCCAGCCGAGCTGGGGGTTCAGAAAAAATACATCGTCCTGCTTCTGGCCGTTTTGCGGGGCCGTGGGCAGAGCTTGCCAAGGATAAGACTGGGCCTGGGCCGCGTGGCCAAAGGCCATTGCCAGCCCCACCAGCCAGCAGCCGGCCCACGAACGAAACGAGAAACAACGATTGACGAAGAAGCGCATGGCAGCAGCGTTTGGGTGAATAAGTGCCCAAAATTGCAGCGGCTCACCCACCCCCGGCACTCGTTTTTACACGAGTGCGGCAAAACCGGGGCCGGGCGTTGGGTAGGCGAGGGTTTTTGGTTTCTGGTTTTGGTTGCTGGTTGCTGGTTTTTGGTTTCTGAGCGAGGCCGTTGGAACTGTTTCGATTGAAAGCTAACCCTGCCCGACTACCCCGAAGGGGTTGCACAACAAAGCCCAGGGTTGGCGACCAAAGGGAGCCTACCCTGGGTTTGGGCGATGAGTAAGGCCGAACCCCAACGGGGTTCCACGGCCGTTGAACGGTGGGAAGCGACGGCGTTGGGCCGACCGGGCAGCGGCGGTGGAACCCCGTTGGGGTTCGGTCCCACACTATTGCCTTGACCCAGGGTAGGCTCCCTTTGGTCGCCAACCCTGGGCTGCGTTATACAACCCCTTCGGGGTAGGGCGTATGCCCTGCTTTCAATCGAAACCATTCCAACGGCCCCGCCTCAAACCAAAAACCAAAAACCAAAAACGCCCGCCAACGCATTTTCCGCGCTCGCGGAAAAACCCACCCCACCCACCCCACCCGCGCACTACTTTTGGGTGCGGCACGGGTTGCTGCCGCTTCCTATTGTTCAGGCCCATGCAGGTTCATTTTCATAAAAAGCACTGGTACTGGCTGTGCCAGCTCGTGGGCTGGGGCAGTTTGTGGGCCACGCAGCTGCAAGCCCACCTCATGCTGGACCATTACACGCCGGGCACCCTGGCCTCGCTGACCGGTACCGCCGTGCTGGGGCTGGGGCTCACGCACGGCTACCGGGCGCTGCTGCTGCGCTACCAGGTGCTGCGGACGGCGTTGGCCCGGCAGGCGCTGGTGGCGGCCCTCGGGTTGCTGGCCCTGGCCCTGAGCCTCTACACGGCCGACCTGCTTTTTGAGGCTGCGCTACGCGGCTCCTGGCCGTGGCCGGGCTGGGCCATGTTCGCGTTTGGCGTGGTGGGCGTGGGGCGCTACCTGGTGGTGTGGGTGCTGGCCTACCACTTTTTTGCCGTCGGCGAACGGCTGGCCCAGGCGGAAGTAGACGGGCTCCGAACCGCCGCCGCCCGCCGCCAGGCCGAGCTGGATTTGCTGCGCTCCCAAATCAACCCGCACTTCCTCTTCAACGCCCTCAACTCGGTGCGGGCCTTGACGTTGAGCGACACGCACCGCGCCCGCACCGCCGTCACGCAGCTCGCCGATTTGCTGCGCTACACCCTCAACTACGAGCAACGGCAGCTCATCCCGCTCGCCGACGAGCTGGCCGCCGTGCGCGACTACCTGGCCCTGGAGCAAACCCGCTTCGGCCCCGAGCGCCTGCGCATCGAGCTGGCCGTACCCAGCGCCCTGCATACCTGGCCGGTGCCCCCGGCGGCCCTGCTCACGCTGGTCGAAAACGCCGTCAAGCACGGCATCAGCGCCGCCCCCGGCGGTGGGCTGCTGCGCCTCACGGCCCGCCCCGAAACCGACTCCGCCGACCGCGCCGCCCCCGCCCGCCCCGGCCTCTACCTCGAAGTAAGCCACCCCGGCCACCTGCCGGCCGCCCCCGCGCCGCGCCCCGGCGCCGCCCCCGGCGGCCTGGGCCTGGCCAACACCCGCCAGCGCCTGCTGGCCCTCTACGGCCCCGCCGCCCGCCTCACCCTTCGCGAAAACCCCAGCGGCACGGTGGTCGCCGGCCTCGCCCTGCCCGCCACCCCGCTCCCCCTATCCACCTGATGACCACCGCTCCTACCCTCCGCGCCCTCATCGTCGAAGACGAGCCCCTGGCCCGCCAGGAGCTGCGCTACCTCCTCACCGATGCCCACCCCGAGGTCGAAATCCTGGCCGAAGCCGGCGACGCCGACACCGCCCGCCGCCTCATCGCCCAGCACCGCCCCGACCTGCTGCTGCTCGACATCTCGCTGCCCGGCGAAACCGGCTTCGAGCTGCTCGAAAGCCTCGACGAAGCCCCGGCCGTGGTCTTCATCACCGCCTACGACCACTACGCCACCCGCGCCTTCGAAGTCTCGGCCCTCGATTACGTTCTCAAGCCCGTTCACCCCACACGCCTGGCCCAGGCCCTCGCGCGGGCCACCCGCAGCCCTGCCCCCACGCTTGACCCTGCCGGTGCCCCCGCCGCCCCCAGCCCGCACCTCACCCCCAACAGCCAGGTTTTTCTCAAAGACGGCGAGCACTGCCACTTCGTTCGCCTCGCCGACATTACCCTCTTCGAGGCCGTGGGCAACTACGTCCGGGTTTATTTCGGCCCCCACGCGCCCCTGCTCCACAAGTCCCTCCAGCAGCTCGAAGACAAGCTCCCGCCCGACCTCTTCTTCCGCGTCAACCGCCAGCAAATCCTCAACCTCACCACCATCGAAAAAGTCCACGCCTACTACAAAGGCGGCCTGCTGCTCGAAATCCGGGGCGGCCAGCGCGTCGATGTTTCCACCCGGCAGGCCGTGCGCTTCAAGGAGTTGCTGAGTTTGTAGCCGAGGACGATTGGCGTGCTGGCTCTGCCCCGTGCCGCTGGGCCGCTGGCCCGCGCCAACAGCAAAAACGCCCGGCTCCTTGTCAGGAACCGGGCGCGAGCCAACCAATGGCAACCGCATTTAGCTGCGTCCGCTGTGCTGCGGCTCCAGCATTTCTTCCACAATCTTTTTGTTGAAGGCCGGAATGTCTTCGGGCTTGCGGCTGGTGATGAGTCCTTTGTCGCACACCACTTCCGCATCTTCCCAGTGGGCACCGGCGTGTTTGAGGTCGGTGCGCAGGCTGGGCCAGCTGGTTACTTTCTTGCCGCGCACGGCATCGGCTTCAATCAGCAGCCAGGGCGCGTGGCAGATGGCGGCCAGCACTTTGCCCGACTGGGCGAAGGCGCGGATGAAGGCCACCGCGTCTTTGTCGAGGCGCAGCACGTCGGGGTTCATCTGGCCGCCGGGCAGTACGAGGGCATCGTAGTCGGCGGGGTTGGCATCGGTTAGCACCTTGTCCACGTCCACTTTGTCGCCCCAGTTTTTGGCGGGGCCGTCCCAGCCCTTGATGGAGCCGCTTTTGAGGCTGATGACGTGGGTTTCGGCCCCTTCGTTTTCGAGGTATTTCTTGGGCTCCTCTAATTCCGACTGCTCGAAGCCGTCGGTGGCGAGGATGGCAATTTTCTTGCCTTTGAGTTGGTCGCTGCTGAAAAGGCTCATGGCGTAATAACTAAAAAAACGAGGATTGGCCCCCGCCCCTGCCTGTACGCCCCGAACGGGAAGTGGGTTATGGCCCAAAACCCGCGCCATTTGGAGAAAAAATCGTCGTGCTCGTACTTAAGATGAGCAGAAAACCACCGCTGAAGCTTACCCGTTAGCGCAGTTTACAAGTTGGTTGGGACTGCCGGGCCGGCACCACCCGACTTTCCAAACAGCCCCGACCAAAACCCGATGCCATGAAAAACACCCGCCTCTTCGCTTTTCTACCTCTTTTCGCTTTCGCCAGCTGCGCTTCCCTCAAGCCCGAAAGCTTCCGCAACACCACCTCCACCACCGACCCCATTCAATTTTTCGGCGGCCACACCCATTCCACCGGCGTGCTGGAAGCCCCCGGCGGCCAGCCCACCGAGCGCATTACCACCCAAACGGCCGGCGTATTCGCCAACGGCATCCTCAGCATGGAGCAAGACCTGCACTCCGAGGACAGCCAGCCCACCCACCGCAACTTCCGCTTCAAAATCATCGACGCCCACCACGTCGAAGCCACCGGCAGCGACATCGCCGGCACCGCCCACGGCCAACTCTACGGCAATTATTTCACCTGGAGCTTCCGGCTCAAAGTAGCCAACAAAGGCTTAATCCACCACGTCAACATGAGCCAGTATATGTACCTCATGCCCGACGGCAAAACGCTCATCATCCGCAGCGTTATCCGCAAATTCGGCATCATCGTCAAGGAAATAACCGAGCAGTTTCACAAGGACGATTGAGAAGAACGGCAAAAACCGTTCAACGATTGGGGAGGGAAACTCCCCAGCAGGGCCATTTTCGGAGTACGATTCCGAAAGAGCACGGGAGCGTGGAAATGTTCACTTGAAATTCAATTCATTAGCCTCATACTTATTTAACCATCTTTCAATTTCTTTTATTAAGTCGTTGCAAAGCATATGAAATGTTTCAAAATCTCTGCAGCAAATGTCATCCGGGTTACAGATAAGGTTGGTCCTTACCCTGTCTTTGCGTTGGATATTCTTGTCAAAGGAATCGAGGTCGATGCTAATTACCTTTTGAAAGTTTCCATCATACGCTGGATATGGAAAAGTAATTTTAAATAATGCTATTTTTTCTGCAATTAATTTAGGCAGAAATGGGTTGCTGTCCCAACCCAAAAGTGGGTTTTGCTCTGCCCAGTCGTATGTGAAAAGGAGTTTCTCTTTAAAGAATAATATTTTATAATTTTCGTCGTCTTTACCAAATTTAAAGTTAAAGAATTTGATTCTGAATCCGTGTATAGTTTTTTCTGTTTCATCAAGTCCCTTACCACTGATTTCGATTGTCCAATTTTGTAAAACAGTAATAAGTTGAAAAACTGTATCAAGCTGCTTTTGAAGAACTCGTGTTTTAAATGAAAATTTGTCGAAAAGCCTTAGCGCAACAAATAAAGTTAGTATACTTGTGATAACGGTAATAGACGAACTAGCATAGTCCCACCAATCCTTGCTAGGTTTTAAAGATTGGATTGCTTCAACTATTTCGTGCTGGTTCATCGGTTTTTATGCGGTTTACTTAATATTATTAAAATGTCATGCAACATTTCGTTACTCATGAAGCAAAGGTAACGGCAAGCATCCCAACCTAGGCCATCAATCCCCTTTTTGTCTGCGCCTAACCGCCGCCAACCAACTCGTCCTCCATTTTGCAATCCCAACACCACTTCTTGGCAAACCGACCTCACCAACTCACGCAGGCAAGGCCAAGTTGGCGTATAAGAACCAAAACATTTTATCGGTCAGGCAGCAAAAAAGCGGGGAGTATTCCCCGCCTTTTACTATATGAATTCTGTGTGTGAGAAGCAGGCTGTAATTTGGCTAAATATATGCCAATTGGGCGTTGGCAATTGATTTGCATCGAAAGATGTGCGCCAAGCTGGTGAATAAAGTACAAGAGTCTTTTTAACGACCGCAGCAGGTACAGACGTTTTCGTCTGTTGGACCTATTTTTCGTCCTTCGTTGATTGCCTTTTCGATATAAGAAAAGTTTCTGTATTCTTCATTCAACTTTTCGGCAGCGTTCTTCCCTGAACGCTCTTGAAGAGCTTGAATAATTTCTTGTTGCTCTGCACGAGAGAGATTGATTATGCCGTTGAAGACAAAGCGCGTTTTTTGGTTCATGTAATGAGTGTTTTAAAGGTGTGGGTTGGGTGTATTTCAAATTTAAAAGGAATGAAATGAAAAGTTGCCGCAGACATCACACTTGGTCGGATTCAGCGATATGGGAACCTCTCCGCAACCCGCACACTTTCTTTTGAAATTTCTTAGCGCGTGGCGCATGCCAAATCTATTTTCCGCCTCTTCAATGTCAATTTTGTTATCCTGCTGACTCCTTGATTCTGAACGTGTGGACAAGATTTGAAACTGCTGCTCCAATTCAGGTAGCATTATCGACTGATTAGCAGCAAGCTTTCTAAAGTCATCAGATAAACGCGAGTTTTCACTGATGGATTCGTTAGCATACGACATTTTATCACTCCATTTGTAAACTAATGCTAAAATTGACAAGAATAGTTGAACAATAAGCAAAAAAGCACCAACTGTAATCATGGCAGACAGCATATTAAACTTCAGGCCATACCCCATCGCAGTGGCCCCTACTAAACCTGGAATAATTATACCAAGAAGTGAGATGAAGTTGATTCTTTTATCTAAAACCTTTTGCTTGCGTCTGAAAATCTCCGCTAGGCCATACGTGTGCAGGGCCTCGTTCCAGCATTCCCTTTTGACTTCGTCGAACCTTATTTGTGGTGTTGGTTGCATGATTTTTTAGATTTTTAATTATTACACCGCCTTCTCCACCACCCCATCCAGCCGCTTCTTCACCCCGGCTTCCACCACCACCGGCAGCGCCTGCGGCGCCCAGCCGTTGCTGCCGCCCAGCACCACGGTGTAGGTGCCCGCCGCCACGGCCAGCGCGAAGCGGCCGTCGTCGTCCGAAGCCGTTTCTACTTTGCCCGCGATGGCCACCGGCACCCCGGCGGCGGGGCGGCCGTCGGCCAGCGTGAGGGTGCCGCGCACCCCGGCCTGCGCCCCGCCGCCCACCACGCCCAGCAGGTATTCTACCTGAAACAGCCGCGCCACGTCGGGCTGCCGCAGAAACACGCGCTGCGCGTCGCGGCTCACCCCCATCCACTCCTCCAGGCAGGCCCGCAGCGCCGTCAGGCGTTCCGAAGTGCCGGCCGTGGCCGTTTGCTCCTCGCGGGCCATGCGCTTGAGCAGGGTTTCCACGTCGGCCGCCTCGGCCACCACCCGCGCGGCAAAGGCGGGCGGCATGTCGCCCTTGGCCTGTAGCTCGGCGTTGTGCAGCGCCACAAACTGCTTGCCCGAATTCATGAGCGCCGTCAGCGCCGACCAGTCCGAGCCGGCCGCCGCCGCGTAGCTTTTGTAGCCCGCCGCGTCGCGCATGGCCTTGTAGGTCGCCGCCCCCGGATACGCCCCCTCAATGTAGCCCTCCAGCCACTGCCACACCTCCAGAAACTCGCGGGCCTGGGTCAGCAGCTCAATCCGCGTCAGCTCGGGGTCGGCGTTGCGGGCCTGCACGTCGGGCAGCAGCAGCGCCGCCGCCAGGCGGGCCAGCGCCGCCGTGGCAAAGCCCGGCGTGTAACGCGCCTTGTAAGCGGCCAGCTTGGGTTGATGGTCGGCGTAGTTCTGCCAGGCCAGCGGCAGCACCCGCGTCAGGTCGCTTTGCGACATCGAGAGGTTAAGCATGAGAAACGGGGAAATGGGTACGGGTACCGGTCAGGCTGGCAAATGTATGCGCCAGCCCCTGGCTCATCACCTCCCCCGCCCCGGCCGGTTTTTCCGATTCATTGCAAAATGCAATTTGCCGCCGTACGCCATCCTCCGTTTCTGCTATTTTCCCCTAAAATTCAGACAACTACGACCGGCCATCGCCGCCCT